>DASUXN010000301.1:0-3289 GCA_036377875.1 Acidimicrobiales bacterium | reverse complement strand
AAGACGGAGTAACGAATTACAATCTTGTAATCGTCACAGCCGCTTGGGATAGTGGGGCAGATGGCATCTGCGTCCCTTTCCGCGGCGGCCGAGCGGCTCGCCGTCCTGCTCAGCGGGGCGCCGGCGCCCGTCACCGATGCCGCCGCCAGCGACCTCGAGTTCGAGCCGGTCGTGACTCCCCGTCCGCTGACCCGGATGGCGGCGCCTCCCGAGGTGTGGGCCGTCGACGGCGGCCAGGCCACCGTGGCCGACGCTCGTTCGGTGCAGGTGATCGCCACGCGGGCGGCCCGGGCTCGGTTCCTCGGCGGTGAGTGCGTGCTCGAGGACGAGGGGGAGCTGCGGGCGTGGCTCGTGGGGAGCGGCGAGGAGCGGGTGGCGGCTGCCTCGCTGGGCCTCGGCATCGCCCCCGACGTCTCCGTCGACGTCAACCTGCTGCGCGACGCAGGTGAGTGGGAGGCAGTGTCCCGGGCGCTCGACGAAGCCTCGCCCGGCGCCTTCCTGCTGGTCGACGGCGACCTGCGCCCCGACCTGCGCATCCCCGTGGAGCGGGTGGCGTCGCTGCTTGCCGCTGGCGCCGAGCGGAGCGTGACCGTGCTCTCGGTGACCAAGCACTCCTCGCTCGCTCGGGGAGGGGCGCCGCTGCTCGGCCAGCTCGAGCTGGAGGCGGCGGTCCAGCTGGGCGAGCGGGCCATGTGGTGGGCGCCGGTGGCCCGCATGAAGCCCTCGGTCGGGCTCGACGTGCAGGTCGTGGCCGCCCGCCTCGACCCCGACGCCCGCTTCGCCTTCCGGGTCGACCTGCCCGGCGACGCCGACCCCGAGCCGGTGCTGGGCGCCCTGTCCGCCCTCTGCGACGACGCCGCCTTCCCCGGCTATCCCTATCCGCTGACGGTGGCCGACCGGCTGGCGGCGTGCCCGTCCTGGCTGCGGCACGACATCCGCCTCGACCTCGAGGACCATCTCGACCTGGCGGGCGTGCCCGTCGAGGTGCGCGACCGCGCCTTCGCCGACCGTCACCGCCTCATGGAGCGGGCATGACGGCCACGAGCCGCGGCCGGCTTTTCGGCAAGAACGTCCTCGAGGCCGTCTTCCGGGCCAGCCCCGACGAGGATCTGTTCCTCGGCGAGCTGCTGGTCGGCGTGGACGACGCCACCGGTCGCCGCTACCTGTTCCGGGTCGTCGACGTCACCTACGGCAGCGAGCACCGCGAGCCGGGCTGGGCCGAGCGGGTGGCGGGCACCCTGCTCTCCGACGACGCCCGGGGCGACACCGGCGCTCACCGCCTCCACGAGCAGTCACGCCGCACGTACCGCGTCGCCACCTGCCGCTGCCTGGGCTACCTCACCCCGGACGGAACGGATTTCCGCAAGCCCAAGAGCCTTCCCACCCAGTTCTCCCGGGTGGTCTCACCCGAACCGGCCGACTTCGCCTTCCTGCGTACCCGCATGGGCGACCTGCCCGTGGGCCGGCTGCGCAGCGGCGAGACGACCGTCGACTTCGAGGTGGGCATCCCCGGCCGATCGCTGGCCACTCACGTGGGCGTCTTCGCCACCACCGGCATGGGCAAGTCCAACCTGGTCAAGGTGATGGCCGCCGGGGTCATGCGCCGCCAGGGCGCCTACGGGCTTCTGATAGTCGACCCCCACGGCGAATACCGGCCCGAGCTGGCCCGCCACCCGTGGGCCGCCGACCGCCTGCGCACCTACGCCGCTCGGAATCTGCCCAACACCTCGGCGCTTCGCGTCGGCCTGGCCGAGCTCACCGTCGACGACCTCCGCACCGCCTACGAATGGTCCCGTCCCCAGGAGGAGGCGCTGTTCGAGCTCGAGCGCCACTACCGCGCCGACGGGCTGGGCTGGCTGCTGGAGTTCTCCCACGTCGACGACCTGGCCGGCTTCCGCGACGTGGAGCTCAACGGGCGGGTGGCGCTCAACACCCTCCAGGTCGTGCACCGCCGGGCGTGCCGCATCGTCGGCCTCCCGTGCATCGCCGCCGATACGTCCGTGTCGGTGGGGGCGGCCGTCCTGCGCGACCTGCGGGAGGGCAAGGTCGTCCTGCTCGACGTGAGCGGCCTCGGTTCCACCGAGGAGGTCCTGGTCGCCAGCTACCTGACCCGCCGGGTGCTCGACGAGTGGTCCGGCGCCTACCTCGATGACCCCGAGGCCCACCAGCGCATGCCGGTGGTCGCGGTGGTGTTGGAGGAGGCACAGCGGGTGCTGTCGGGCAGCAAGGACAAGGAATCCAACGTGTTCCCCCGGGTGGCCCGGGAGGGCCGGAAGTTCAAGGTCGGGCTCTGCGCCGTCACCCAGCAGCCGAAGCTCCTCGACGGCGAGTTGCTCAGCCAGTTCAACACCTTCTTCGTGCTGGGCCTGGCCGACGAGAAGGACCGCACGATCCTGCGCTCCTCGTCCAAGCAGGACATCTCCGCCCTCGGCCCCGAGATACAGACGCTCATGCCCGGCGAGTGCCTCATCGCCAACCTCGAGGCGCCCTTCGCCCTGCCCGCCAAGGTCCACCTCTACGCCAACGTGGTCCGTGACTGTCCGCCACCTCCTGCCCGCCGACCCGTCGCGCCGCCCAACGTGGCCGCGTTCGTCGACTGACATGAAGGTCGCGGCCATCGGCGACGCCCACCTCGGGCGGTCCTACTACTCGTTCACCACGCCCGAGGGGGTCAACCAGCGCGAGCGGGACTTCGAGGTCTCGTTCGAGGCGGCGGTCGAGCTGGCCCTCGCCCAGCGGCCCGACCTGGTCGTTTGGCTCGGCGACGTGTTCGACCACCCGCGTCCGACCTACCGCTCCTACCGGGTCGCCCAGCGAGCGCTGGCCAAGATTCGCGACCACGGGGTGAAAGCCGTGGTCATCAGCGGCAACCACGACACGCCCCGCCTACCTGGCACGGGGAGCCCCTACTCGGCCCTGGCCGACACCTTCCCCGACATCCACTTCGCCCACCGCATGGCCTACGAGCGCTTCGAACTGCCCGGCCTCGTCGTACACGCCGTTCCGCAGATGCTCAGCGTCGAGGCGACCCTCGACGCCCTGGGCGAGGCCGACCGGTCCCGCAGCCTCGACCGCACCAACCTGCTCCTGACCCACCCGAGGGTCACCCAGGTCGAGCCGAGCCACGCCGACATCAACGAGATCGAGGTCGACGCCGGAGCGCTGCGCTCCGACCTCGTCCTGCTCGGCCACTACCACTTCCACACGAAGGTCCGTGACACCGTCTGGTACGCCGGCAGCACCGACACGTTCAACTTTGCCGACGACCCCGACAAGGCCAAGGGCATCG
>DASUXN010000300.1:0-5486 GCA_036377875.1 Acidimicrobiales bacterium | reverse complement strand
TCGCCGGTGGGGGGCGAGTCGAGCAACTCGCCGGTGAGTTTCCCGTTCTTGATCCCCATGTGGGCGCACACGACGTCGTCGAACAGCGGCCGGAGGGGCTCGATGACGAAGTCGAGGGCGCCGGTGATGAGAACGGTGCGGGTGCCGGCCCGTCTGTGTTCGCGCACCCTTCGCACGCCGGCCGGGAACGACTTGGTGAGCAGCAGGTCGGAGAAGAGCTCCCACGCGTCCTCGCGCAGCCGTTCCACGGACGCTCCTTCGTAGCGGCGGTAGAAGTGGCGCAGGAAGTCGCCCCGGTCCTTGCGGTCGAGAGCCCAGAGGCTGGGGGCGGCCTTGAGCATGCGGGCGACGAAGTTGGCCCGCTCGTCGTCGGCCATCCGCCGGCTGGCCAGCCACGAGTAGGACTCGACCACGTTGGACGCGATGAGGGTGTTTTCGAGGTCGAAGGCGGCGAAGTGGCGGTCGCCGGAGAGCACGGCCTTGCGGGCCCGGTCCTCGCGGGACAGCCCCTCGCGCTTGCCCGCCGTCGTCCGCACCCGGGCCTGGCGGACGACGGTGGGCATGTGGACGCGGAGGATGTAGTCCTCCCAGTCGATCACGCTCGTGTCGAACGGGAAGGCGGCCTGGTCGGCGGCGTCGAGGGAGTCCCACAGAGCGCGCAGGCGGGTGTCGTCGAAGACGGCCTCGGTCTCGGCGTAGGCCCCGTACAGCTTCACGTAGCCGCGGGCCCGCTCCGCTTCCGACCGGCGTTCCTCCACCCGCCCGCTGATCTCGGCCCGGGCGCCGCGGATGGGCAGGGCGGAGATGGCCTTCTCGGCTCCCTTGAGCACCTTGATGCCGCGCTCGAGCTGGCGCTGCACCCGTCCCCGCCCGCCGAACGACCACGGCGCCACGACGATGGGCTGGCCGTGGTGGTCGTAAAGGGGGTGCTCGCCGAAGTAGTCCCGCACGGTGTCGACCAGCTGGTCGTAGCGCAGAGGGTTCCGGGCGCCGGTGGCGGCGTGGTAGACGGCCACGGGGTTGGGGCCAGGCAGGCCAGGCGGCCCGGAGGAGTCCGGTCCGGCGGCGGCCACCGCGAGCAGGGCGGCCACCACCATGTCCACGGGGATGACGTCGACCACGCTCTCCGGGATGCCCGGGAACTCCTTGAGCAGGCCCTTGCCGTAGGAGATGATCACCGGCTCGGCCATGCGGAAGCCGCGGATCCAGCCGGGGTGGGGGTCGTGCAGAGCCGACTCGATGATCGACGGCCGGAGAATGGTGAGGGGCACGTCGCCGTGGGTCTCGATGGCGGCCCGCTCGGCCAGGGCCTTGGTGTAGGCGTAGGCGTCGGGCCAGCCCAAGCCCTGGGCCCGGGCCCGACCCGCCTCCACCATGCGGTCGGCGACCCACTGCTCCCGCAGTCGTTCGGCCTTGGCCGCCAGCACGGGCGGTCCGGCCGCGCCCAGCTCGTCGCGGGCGGACTTGGTGAACCCTTCCAGCATCTCGGGCCGGCGGCTCTCGGCCTCGGTGTCGGCCCGGGTGCGACGGGCGGCGTCGACCTCCAGCCGCCACGCCACGTCGGTCGAGAAAGGGGTGTCGGCCAGCGACGCCTCGGGTGCCCGGCCACGGCGGCTGCCGGCCACGTAGGCGGTGGAGACCGCCACGAGGTGGGTCGACGTGGCGCCCGCTTCCTTCAGGACGTCGAGCACCCGGACGGGCCCGAGCAGGTTGGTCTCGACGGCCCGGTCGAGGGGGGCGTCGAAGCTGACCAGGGCGGCGGAGTGGATGATCGTGTCGCACGAGGTCAGCACCCGCCGGCCCTCGTCGTCGAGGCCGAGCCCGTCGACTGAGACATCGCCGCCCACCACCGTCACCCGCCGGGCGATTTCGGCGTCGAACCCGCCGCCCAGGTCGGCCTTCAACCGCTTGAACGCCTCGTTCCCGAAGATCTCACGCTTGGCCCGGTCGGCCGGCGATGTCCTCCGCCCCGCCCGCACCACCAGGACGACCTCGCAGCCGGGGACGGCCCGCAGCAGGCGCTCGACCAGCGCCGTGCCCAGGAACCCGGTCGCGCCGGTGACGGCGACGCGCCGGCCGTCGAGGGTCTCTCGGATCATGGGGGGCATCCTAGGTGGCCGCTGTCTGAGCCTTCGGTGGCGCTCGACGGCCAGTCGCAGCCCAGCTTGATCCTGCAATTCGCGCCGCCTAAAACGGACTGAAGGAGGGCTCCCGGGCGTTACATCGTTGCAATCACGGTCGCGACCACGAAGAATGACCCGGCAGTGGGCGGCGGCTGGGGCGGGCGGAGGCGATGGCACCGGACGGCAGCTGTCTGCGTTCTGGCCGCATCGGCGGCGTGCAGCAGCCGTGTGGCCAACCAGCAGGCCTTTCCCGCCACGTTGCTGTCGACCACCACGGTTCCGTCGGCCGAGCCGGCGCCACGGACGCCGACCACGTTCGCCGAACCCGCCCCTTACGGCACGACCGTCGACGGCCTGCTGACGTTCCGCGGCAATCCGACCCGTACCTACTACGGAGAGGGCCCGGTGCCCGAGGACCCGGAGGTGCTCCGCCGCTTCCCCGAGGAGCCGATGTGCACCGAGACGGTCGAGAACGGCCAGCCGGTGAAATGGTGCGGGACGGGCTGGACCGGCCAGCCGGCCGTGGTGGAGCGAGGCGGGCGTACGTGGGTGATCTTCGGGGCCTACGACGGCGCCGTCCACTTCCTCGACGCCGCCACCGGGCGCCGCATCCTCCCCGACTTCCCGACCGGCGACATCATCAAGGGCTCGGTCACCGTCGACCCCGACGGTTACCCGCTCGTGTACGTCGGCTCCCGCGACGACAACCTGCGCGCCATCGCCATCGACCGGGCTGTCCCGACCGAGCTGTGGCGGCTGCACGCCAACGAGTCGGGTCCCATCCTGTGGAACAACGACTGGGACGGTTCGCCCCTCGTCCTCGACGACCATCTGGTCGAGGGGGGCGAGAACAGTCGCCTTCACATCGTCAAGCTCAACCGGGCGTACGACGCCGCCAGGCGGGTCACCATACGTCCTGAGCTGGTCTTTTCCGCCCCCGGATGGGACGCAGAGCTGCTGGAAGCGTTGGGTGACAACGAGGTGTCGATCGAGGGGTCGGTGGCTCTCTCGGGCTCGACGATCTACTTCGCCAACTCGGGTGGGCTGGTTCAGGGTTGGGACATCGCCGGCCTGGCCGACGGCCGACCCCCCACCCGCACCTTCCGGTTCTGGACGGGCGACGACACCGACGCCACCGTCGTCGTGGACGACGAGGGCATGCTCTACGTGGCCTCCGAGTGGGAGCGCCGCAACGACCGGGCCCGCCAGGTGGGCCAGATCCTCAAGCTCGACCCCCGGCGGGCCAGTCCAGTGGTCTGGTCGGTGCGCGATCAGGACGAGATCCGCGGCGTGGCAGGGGTGTGGGCCACACCTGCCCTGTACCGCGATCTGGTCATCGTCGCCACCAACGGCGGCCGGCTGGTCGGACTGGACCGGCGGACAGGCGTGGAGAGGTGGTCGAAGCAGCTTCTGGGCCCCACGTGGCAGTCGCCCGTCGTCGTGGACGGCGTACTAATCCAGGGCGACTGCGGGGGAGCGCTGCGGGCCTACGACCTGTCCGACACCCGGGCTGACCCACCGCTGCTGTGGACGGTCCGCCTCGGAGGGTGCATCGAATCGACGCCGGCGGTGTGGAAGGGCCACATCCACGTCGGCACCCGCGACGGCTACTTCGTCACCATCGGCGACCGCTAGCTCGCGGTAGCGGAGGTCGCCGGGCGCCTTGGCGCGCTTGGCCAGTTGGCGGGTGATGCTCCTGTTGCTACCGTTGCCAAAGTGGGCAAAGGGGGGAGAGTACGACGGCGAGTAGTCGCGTGCGTGGTCGCCGCGCTCGCCGCTCTGCCGGCCGTGGCGTGGTCGGCGGCGCCCGTGGCGGCCACCGCCGCGGGCGTCGCCGGCTCCCCCGTCCGGCCGCAGACCGCCGACACGCCTGCGGAGGAGGCCCGCCTGCTCAAGCAGGTCCAGGACTCCCTCGACCGCAAGAAGAGCCTCGATGCCAAGGTGGCCGAGCTCGACACCCAGCTGCGGGAGACCCAGAACAACCTCTTCAACGCTCAGAACAAGCTCAGCACGCTCGTGGTCCGCCAGAAGGGGATGGAGGCCCAGCTCGAGGTCGTCCGGGGCCAGCTCGACGCCGCCCGCGACGACCTTCGCGACCAGGCCATCGCCGCCTATACCGGCGGGAATCGGGGCGGGGGCGGCCTGAGTGACCTTCTGCGCATGTCCGACGTCGGTCAGCTGGCGGCCAAGCAGTCCTACCTGCGGGCCGTCTCGGCGACCCAGTCCGACCTCATCCTGTCTACCGAGCGCCTGCGCGACCGCAGCTCCGACCTGCTCGAGGAGCTCGGCAGCACCCGGGCCAAGACCGAGGAGGAGCGGAGCCGGGTGGCGGCCGAGGAGCGGCGGCTGCGCAGCGAGCGAGACACCCAGGCCGCCGTCCGCCACCAGATCAGCGTGGAGATCGCCAACCACGCCGGCGTTCTGAAGGAGGTCGTCGACCGCCAGGACGAGTTCGAGGCGCAGGCCCGGGAGCTTGAAGCGCAGTCCAGCGCCATCGCCGAGCAACTCCAGATCCGCCAGCGGGAGTCGTCGTCGAGCAGCAGCAGCCGCTCGTCGTCGTCATCCTCGTCGTCCTCCGGTTTCGGAGGGCCCCTCGCTTCCATCCGGGTCTCGTCGGCGTTCGGCTGGCGGATCCATCCCATCTACGGCAGCGCCCGCCTGCACACCGGCGTCGACCTCAGCGCCAGCTCGGGGACACCCATCCGGGCCGCGGCCGACGGCGTGGTGGCCAGCGCGGGATGGCTCGGGGGGTACGGCAACGCGGTCGTCATCGACCACGGTGGCGGCCAGGCGACCCTCTACGCCCACCAGAGCTCGATGGCCGTCCGCCAAGGCCAGTCGGTCGACAAGGGGGACGTGATCGGACGGGTGGGCTGTACCGGCTCCTGCACCGGTCCGCACCTTCACTACGAGGTGCGCCTCAACGGCAAGCCCGTCGACCCCTCGCCGTACCTGTAGGCGAGACTGCCTGCCGTGGACGACGCCAGCCGGTCCTACGTCTACGACCTGGCCCGCAAGCTGGGCCTGTCCGAGTTCGGTGCGGAGACGGCGGAGTGGCTCCTGCGCCCAGTCGAGATCCTGCTCATCCTGGCCGTCGCCGTGGTCGTCACCCGCATCGGGAGCCGGGTGGTACGGCGTTCGGTGCAGCGCCTGGTGGCCCGTTCGACGCTCCGCAGCGGGGAGGCGACGGCCACCAACCGGGCCGACACGCTCGCCGGCGTCGCTGCCAGCCTCGTCCGTGTGGCGGTGTGGACGATCGCCGTTCTCCTCGTGATCGACAAGCTCGGGGTCAATCCCGGCCCGTTGGTGGCCGGCGCCAGCATCGTGGGCGTCGCCGTGGGGTTCGGCGCTCAGTCCCTGGTG
>DASUXN010000299.1:0-2956 GCA_036377875.1 Acidimicrobiales bacterium | reverse complement strand
CCGGAGGTGACCGTCACCGGCCCGACCTCCATGGGGGCGTTGCCCGTGACCACTCTGAGCTGCTCCCAACGGGGTGCGGCCTTGGTCGGGTCGTTGGTCGAGATGATCGGAGGCGCCGTACCGAGCGTCGAGGGGAAGGCGATGCTGGCCCGGGTCGTGTCCGCCGACTGAGTCCCGTTATCCGAGTCCCCGGAGTCGCCGCAGGCGACCAGGACCAGGCTGCCAAGGGCGACCGACGCCACGGCCAGCACCGGAATTCTGCCGAGGGCCATGCGCGTTTCTCCTCCTTCTTCTCTTGTCGGAGGGTACCCAGGGAGGCGTAATCGACCCGCTACGGCCGCGCTAACGGGAAGGAGTTACCGTTCCCGCCGTCGAACCGTTACGCGAGAGCTACATGGCTGGCTTCGCCCCCCGAGGGGGGCGATACCGGAGTGGGGGACAGCATGGTCGAAGTCCTGAAGGTTTCGAGCAAGTCCAACCCGAACGCGGTCGCAGGCGCGCTGGCGGGGGTGCTGCGCCAGGCCGGTGCGGTTGAGGTGCAGGTGGTGGGAGCGGGAGCGCTCAACCAGGCCATCAAGGCGATCGCCATCGCCCGTGGGTTCGTTGCCCCGTCCAACATCGATCTCGTCTGCGTCCCGACGTTCGCCGACATCGAGATCGACGGCGAGAGCCGCACCGCGATTCGTCTGGCTGTGGAGGACCGGTCCCGCCGATCATCCACCGAGGAGACGGTTGACATGCGGGGTACCTACCGGCCCGTGTACAACGGCAACGGCGCCCACGCCGTCACTCCCAGCCCCATCCTGGCCACCTAGGAGAGGGCCGGCGTCCCCTAACCTGGGGTTCGTGGCCCGCCGTTATCTCATCCGCACCTTCGGGTGCCAGATGAACGAGCACGACTCCGAACGCATCGCGGGGTTGCTCGAGGCCGACGGGTACTCGCCGACCGACGACGTGGAGCAGGCGGACGTCGTCGTCCTCAACACCTGCTGCATCCGGGAGAACGCCGACAACAAGCTGTACGGCAACCTCGGCCACCTGAAGGCGGTCAAGGCCCGCCACCCGGGCATGCAGATCGCCGTGGCCGGCTGCCTGGCCCAGAAGGACCGCGACCTCATCCAGCAGCGGGCGCCCCAGGTGGACGCCGTCTTCGGCACCCACAACGTCGACCGGGCCGCCGACCTGCTACGGGAGGCGTCGATGACCGGTGCGCCTGTTCTGGAGATCCTCGAAGAGGCCGAGACGGTGACGTTCCCGTCCGCCCTGCCGGTGCGTCGCGATGTCCCCTATGCCGCCTGGGTGACGATCCAGATCGGATGCGACAACAGCTGCGCTTTCTGCGTCGTGCCTGCGGTGCGGGGCCGGGAGGCGAGCCGACCGTTCGAAGAGCTGGTGGCGGACGTGCGGTGCCTGGCCGAGGCCGGTACCACCGAAGTAACCCTGCTCGGCCAGAACGTGAACTCCTACGGGCGCGATCTGGCCGCCGGCCAGTACCGGCCCCTGTTCGCCGAGCTGCTGCGGGCGGTGGGCGGGATCGACGGCATCCGGCGCGTGCGGTTCACCAGCCCTCACCCCAAGGACCTGCGTCCCGAGACGATCGAGGCCATGGCGACCACACCCGCCGTGTGCGAGCACCTCCACCTGCCCCTGCAATCGGGCAGCGACCGCGTCCTGGCCGCCATGCACCGCGGCTACCGGGCCGAGCGCTACCTCGAAAGGCTGGCCGCCGCCAGGGCCGCCATCCCCGACCTGGCCGTGACCACCGACCTCATAGTCGGCTTCCCGGGCGAGACCGAGGACGACTTCGAGCGCACCCTCGAAGTGGTGGCCGAGGCCGGCTACGACAGCTCCTACACGTTCGTGTTCTCGCCCCGACCCGGCACCGAGGCGGCGACTCTGACCGACGCGTTCGTGCCCTCCGACGTCGTCGCCGACCGGTTCGAGCGGCTGCGGGTGGTGGTCGAGCGCTCAGCGCTGGCCCGCCACCGGGACCGGGTCGGCCGGGTCGAAGAGGTGCTGGTCGAGGGGCCGTCCAAGAAGGACCCCACGATGGCCACCGGTCGCACCCGCCAGAACAAGCTCCTCCACTTCCCCGCCGAGCCCGCGCCGGTGCCGGGCACCTACGCCACCGTGCGAGTCACCGACGGCGCCCCCCACCACCTGCGGGGCGAGCTGGTCGAGGTCACCGCCCGCCCCCGCCACCGCACCCGCATTCCCGTGGTCGCCATCTGAATAGGCACCTGGCCCTGGTCGGGCCCACCGCCTCGGGCAAGTCGGCGCTGGCCCTGGAGCTGGCCCGGGCACTGGGCGACGTGGAGATCGTCTCGGTCGACTCCATGCAGGTCTACCGGGGGATGGACATCGGCACGGCCAAGCCCACGGCGGCCGAGCAGGCGGAAGTTCCCCACCACCTTCTCGACCTGGCCGAACCGTCGGAGGACTTCTCGGTCAAGCGGTTCCAGCAGGCCGCCACCGAAGCGCTGGCTGCCATCGAGGCCCGAGGCCACCGGGCCCTGCTGGTGGGAGGCACCGGTCTGTACCTCAACGCCGTGGTCGACGGGCTGAACGTGCCCGGTTCGTGGCCGGCGCTGCGGGAGGAGCTGGAGGGCCACGCCGCCACACCCGCAGGGGTGGGGGCGCTCTACCGCCAGCTCGCCACCGCCGATCCCACCGCCGCCGCCCGCATCGAACCGGCCAACGCCCGTCGCATCGTCCGGGCGCTCGAAGTGACGCTGGGCAGCGGCCGGCGGTTCTCCTCGTTCGGCCCGGGTGTGGGCGCCTTCCCGCCCAGCCGGTTCCGGATGGCCGGGGTGTGGCTACCCCGGGGAGTGGTGGCCGCCCGCATCGAGGCCCGCTACACCGACCAGGTCCGCCATGGGTTCGTCGACGAGGTGGCCGCCCTGGCCCAGCGCCCGCTGTCCCGCACCGCCCGCCAGGCCTTGGGGTACCGGGAGCT
>DASUXN010000298.1:0-6285 GCA_036377875.1 Acidimicrobiales bacterium | reverse complement strand
CGGCCACGGCGAGGTCGACACGTGGCTCGACTGGTGCAGCGAGCACCATCAGGACCTCATCGACCACTTCGGCGCCTCCATCGACGTCCCCGACACGGTCGAGACCTACTTCGGCGGCGGCATGATCCAGGGCCAGTGGCGGGTGGGCTTCTACCTCGCCGACCAGCTCGTCCGCAGCCTCGACCTGCCCCTTCCCACCCTCGTCGCCATGAGCGTGGACGAGGGCAAGGCCGCCATCCGCCAGGTGCTGGCCAGCGGCACCGAAGGCCTGCGCACCGCCGGTCCCCACTGATCTGCCGAAGTGTGGTCGATCAGCCACACAGGATGTAGCTGATCTACATCACTTCGCCCGCGCTTCCTCCCATTCGAGGCGGGGCGCGTCGCGCCACAGGCGCTCGATGTCGTAGAAGCGGCGGGTCTCCTCCAGGAAGACGTGGACCACGAAGTCGCCGAAGTCGAGCAGCACCCACTCGGACGTGTCGCGGCCCTCGGTGCGCAGGGGCGAGCGTCCACCGGCCGCTTTGACCTGGGCCTCGACCTCCTCGGCGATGGTGGCGACCTGGCGGTGGTTGCGACCGCTGGTGAGGACGAAGGCGTCGCAGATGGCGAGCACGGCGCCCACCTCCAGCACGACGGTGTCCTCCCCGCCCTTGGACGCGGCCGCCCGGGCCGCCACCCGGGTCAGGTCGCGGACGGACTCCAGCTCGCGGTCGAGGTCAGCAGAAATAGGGGGTCCCTCCAATCGGACATCCGGTGGTCGACCGGTCTCGGTGTTCGGGCCACGCAGGCCGGCGCTCGGCGCCGGGACCGGGGAGCAGACGGATCGTCACCAGCACCTGTGAATCGGTGGGCGAACGGCTGCCGTCATCTGCCTCCAGCGTACAGACCCCGCTCGCGAATGATGGTCATTACCGGCTCCGGCACCAGCCAGTCGAGGGGACGGCCGTCGGCGACCCGCCGGCGCAGGTCCGACGCCGAGATCTGAAGGAGGGGGATGGCCACCCGCTCCACCCGCCATCCCGGGTCGAGCACGGGCTCGGGAGCGTCGGGACGGTCGACCACGACCAGCGTGGCCAGGCGCCGGACGGCGTCGGGGCGCATCCACGTGCCCATCTCCGCGCCCACGTCCCGTCCCACCACGAGGAACAGCTGGCGGGCCGGCCCCTCGGCGGCCAGCGTCTCCAGCGTGTCGGCCGTGTAGCTGACCCCGCCCCGGTCGATCTCGACCCGGCTCGCCTCCAGCCCGGCGTGGCCCGCCACCGCCGCCTCCACCATGGCGAAGCGGTCCTCGGCGGGAGTGAGGCGCCGATCCGACTTCTGCCACGGCAGGTTGGCCACCACCAGCAGCACCCGGTCGAGGGCCAGGGCGTGGCGGGCGTTGACGGCCGCGACGAGGTGCCCGACGTGGACGGGATCGAACGTCCCCCCGAACACTCCGAGCCGCTCCACGGGCCCAGTGGTTATCAAACCGAGGTAGGGCGGCGGATGCCGCTACCGTTTCTGAGCACGATGAGCACCTGGACGCCCAGCAGCTGGCGCGCCCGGCCCGCCCTCCAGCAGCCGGAGTGGCCCGACCAGACGGCCCTCGACGACGCGCTTGCACGCCTCGCCGAGCTGCCGCCGCTCGTCTTCGCGGGCGAGATGAGAAAGCTGACGGCGGCGCTGGGCCAGGTCAGCGACGGCAAGGCTTTCCTGCTCCAGGCCGGCGACTGCGCCGAGTCTTTCGACTGGTTCTCGGCCGACTCGATCCGCGACAAGTTGAAGGTCATCCTGCAGATGGCGATCGTGCTCACCTACGGCGCGGGCGTGCCGGTGGTGAAGCTGGGCCGCATCGCCGGGCAGTTCGCCAAGCCCCGCTCGTCCCCCACCGAGGACGTGGGCGGCACCATGATCCCCGCCTTCCGCGGCCACATCGTCAACGACGCCGCACCCAACGCCGAGGCTCGGGTGGCCGATCCCGAACGGCTGCTGCGGGCGTACCACCAGTCCGCCTCCACCATGAACCTGCTGCGGGCCTTCACCAAGGGAGGCTTCGCCGACCTCAACCAGGTCCACACCTGGAACCAGCAGTTCGTGAAGACGAGCGGCGAGGGCCTGCGCTACGAACGCATCGCGGCCGAGATCGAGCGGGCCCTGCGCTTCATGTCCGCCTGCGGCATCGACCTGGGCGCCGAGTCGAGCCTGCACGAGGTCGACTTCTACACGAGCCACGAGGCCCTGCTCCTGGGCTACGAGGAGGCCCTCACCCGCCAGGACTCGCTCACCGGCCGCTGGTACGACTGCTCCGCCCACCTCCTGTGGGTCGGCGACCGCACCCGCCAGCCCGACGGCGCTCACGTCGACTTCCTCACCGGCGTGGAGAACCCGGTGGCCGTCAAGCTCGGCCCCTCCGCCACCGTCGACGACGCCTTGGACCTGTGCAAGCGGCTCAACCCCGACGCCATCCCAGGGCGCCTGACGCTGGTTTCCCGCATGGGGGCGAAGAGGATCGAGGACCTTCTGCCGCCGCTGCTGCGGGCGGTGCGCGACTCGGGCACGCCGGTCGTGTGGGCGTGCGACCCCATGCACGGCAACACATTCGTGTCCCCGTCGGGCCGCAAGACCCGCCACTTCGACGACGTGCTGGGCGAGGTCACCACCTTCTTCCGGGCCTGCCGGGACGAGGCCGTGTGGCCGGGCGGCATCCACGTCGAGCTCACGGGGGAGGACGTCACCGAGTGCCTGGGCGGCTCGGAGGAGATCCTCGACTCCCAGCTCGACCAGCGCTACCTCACCACCTGCGACCCCCGGCTGAACGCCCGCCAGTCCCTCGACCTCGCCTTCCGGGTGGCGGAGTTGCTGCGCGATTAACGAACCCCGCAGGACGCGCGGTGGCACAGCGCTCCTGATCCTCCCGGCGGCGGTCGCCATCGGCGTCGCCCTCCTCGTCACCCGCAACGGCGCTTATCTGAGCCCCGACGGTCTGGCCTACGTGGGCACCGCCCGCAGCCTGGTCGACGGACAGGGCTACACGTCCCCGCCCGGGTCGCCACCGGTGGGCAACTTCCCCCCGCTCTTCTCCCTCGTGCTGGCCGCCGTCGGCGTGTTCGGGCCGGATCCGTTGACCGCCGCCCGCTTCGTCAACCCCATCGTGTTCGGCCTGACCGTCCTCGTCGTGGGCCTGCTCGCACGACGCCTGACCGGGTCCCTGCCCCTGGCCTTCGCCGCCCAACTCCTCGTGCTGGCGGGCATCGATTTCCTCGCCTACGCCACGTCGGCCCTGAGCGAGCCCCTCTTCCTGCTCCTCTCCCTGCTCGCGATGGCGGCGGTGGCCGGGTTCCTGTCTGTGCGCCGTCGCCGCCTGCTGCTGGCGGCCGCTCTCCTGGCCGCGGCCGCGTGCCTGACCCGCTACGTGGCCGTGGCGGGAATCGCAGCCGGTGCCGCCGGGCTCGTCCTGCTGAGCGACCGGACCCTGCGGCGGGCCTGGCGCAGCGCCTTCGCCTTCGCCGCCGTGGCCGTCGCCCCGCTCCTGGGCTGGCTGGCGTGGGTGCAGAGCCGGGAGGGACGGGCCGTCAACCGAGAGGCCGTCTTCCATGCCCCCGACGGTGACTACGTGGTCGACGGCCTCCGCAGCGCGTCCACCTGGATCACCACCGACACGCTGACGTGGCCGGCCAGGGGCCTCGTGGCGGTGGCCGTGCTGGCGGGGATGGCGTGGGCCATCCGCCGAGCCCCCACCCGTGATGCCGTCCTGAAGGACCAGCGCCGGGGCGCCGCCCTGGGCGGTCTGGCCGTGCTCGCCTACCTCGGCGCCCTCGTGGTGGACCGCTTCCTCTTCGACGTGACGGGTCGCCTCGACGCCCGGTTCCTGCTCGCCGTCCATCTCGGCGCCGTCCTCCTGGGCGTGTGGGCCCTGCGGCGGGTCGACCTGTCCCGCAGCCACCTCGTGCGGCTGGGCGTGAGCGCCGTCGTCGGTCTCCAGGTCGCCAACGGGGCCCTCTGGGTCTACGACGCGGTGGACGATCCCGCCGCCCGGCCCGGCGGCTTCACCGCCCCTGCCTGGGTGGCGTCGGAGGTGATCGACCAGGTGCGGGCCCTGCCCGTCGAGGCGCCCGTCTATTCCAACCAGGCCGACGCGGTGTGGTTCCACACCGGGCGGGCGGCCTCGCTCATCCCCGCGGAGCGGGCGCTGCTGACCGGCGAGCGGAACGAGGGCTACGAGGCGGAAATGGTGGCCATGGCCGACGCCCTCAGCCGAGGGGGCCTGCTCGTCTACTTCACGGCCACGCCGGCGCGCACGGTGTTCCTCCCCACCCAGGCCGAACTGCAGCAGGCGCTGGCCCTGCAACCGGTGGTGAGCGACGACGTGGGCGTCGCCTACTCGCTGCGCCCCTGACGCCACCACAGCGTCATCCGGGTGACGGCGGTGAACCCGAGCCGCTCGTACACGGGACGGCCGTCGTCGCTGGCGATCAGCACGGCCGGCAGGCCGGGATCGGCGCCCACCGCCGCCCACGTCACCGCCCGCCCGTAGCCCTTTCCCCGCGCCTCGGGAAGGGTCGCCACCCAGGTCACGTCCACGACACCGTTGCCGACGTGGGCCGCCGCGCCGGACACGGGCCGGTCGCCTTCGTAGCCCAGCCAGAACCGGTAGTTCGACCCGAGCATGCTCGGAGGGCCTATCGATCCGCCTTCCTCCATGGGAAAACCGTCGATGACGACCCGGCTGTAGGCCTCCAGCTCGCGGGCGGCCGTAACCTCGGCGACTCTGAACCCGGGCGGCGTCGCCGGGTCGGGCCCCTCCCCGGCGGGCCGGTACATGATCGGCGGGTGCCCCACCAGCTCCATGCCCAGGGGGCGGAGATCGGGCGTCGGCCACATGGAGTACAGGCACCAGGTGCGCTCGCGGGCGAAGAATCCCTGGGCCGCCTCGACCACGCCGCCGAGGTCGACGAGCGTGGGCGGTTGCAGCAGCACGGCGGCGGTGTCGAACACGAAGCCGTCGGCCGGATCGGCCAGGACGACCTCGTCCCGCCGTAGGAAGCGGCCGGGCCCGTTCTCGGCGACGAGGCGCATGCGCTCGACTTCGCTGAAGACGAATCGTCGCACCAGGGTGTCCTCGACCGGGACGTCCGGTTCCCAGCCGGTCGTCAGGACCTCGTCGTCGCTCAACCTCGGACCTGGCCGTCCCCTGTGATCACGTACTTGACCGTCGTGAGCTCCCGCAGGCCCATCGGCCCGCGGGCGTGGAGCTTCTGGGTGCTGATCCCGATCTCGGCCCCGAACCCGAACTGCTCGCCGTCGGTGAAGCGGGTCGAGGCGTTGACGACGACGGCCGCGGCGTCCACCTCCCGGGCGAAGCGGCGAGCCGAATCGAGGTCGCGCGTGCAGATGGCCTCGGTGTGGCCGGTGCCGAACCGGTTGACGTGGTCGATCGCCGCGTCTAGCGACGGCACGACCGCGATCGACAGCTTGAGGTCGAGGAACTCCCGCCCGAAGTCCTCGTCGGACGCCACCCCCACACGGTCGCCGCCGATGACCGCCCGGGCCCGCTCGTCGCCGACCAGCTCCACGCCGGCCAGGGCGGTGGCGGCGCGGGGCAGGAACGTGGCGGCCACCGCCTCGTGCACGACCAGCGACTCGGCCGCGTTGCACACCGACGGGCGCTGCGTCTTGGCGTTGACCAGGATGTTCAGGGCCTCGTCGAGGTCGGCCGACTCGTCAACGTACACATGGCAGTTGCCGTCGCCGTCGATCACGTACGGAACGGTGGCGTTCTCGAGGATGCTGGCGATGAGCGACGGGCCGCCCCTCGGGATCAGGCAGTCGACGTAGCCCCGCAGCCGCATGAACTCGACGGCCGCCTCCCGGCTCGTGTCCTCGACCAGAACGAGGGCATCTTCGGGCAGTCCCGCCTTGGCCAGCCCCTCCCGCAGCACGGCGGCGATGGCGACGTTCGACCGGATAGCGGCCGACGAGCCCCGCAGGAAGGCGACGTTCCCCGACTTGAGACATAGCCCGAAGGCGTCGCTGGTCACGTTGGGACGGTTCTCGTAGATGATCGCCACCACGCCCAGCGGCGCCCGGACCTTCTCGATCAGCAGCCCGTTGGGCCGCGTCCAGCCTTCCAGCACCTCGCCCACCGGGTCGGGCAGCCCCGCCACCTGGCGCAGGCCGGCGGCCATCGCCTCGACGCGGGCGGCCGACAGACGCAGGCGGTCGACGACGGTGGGCGACGCGCCGGCGCCGAGCTCGCGCTCGACGTCGACGGCGTTGGCGGCCAGCAGGTCGTCGGTGCGCTCGACC
>DASUXN010000297.1:0-10269 GCA_036377875.1 Acidimicrobiales bacterium | reverse complement strand
CTGCGGGAGGCGCTGGCCCTGAAGCACCGGGAGATCGCGGCCGAGCACGTCCTGCTCGGGATCGTGCGGGAGGGTGAGGGACTGGCCGCCCTGATCCTCACCAAGCACGGCATCGAGCTGGAGGACCTACGCCGCCAGGTGATCAGCCGGCTGGGTGCCGGCGCGCCGGGGCGCAAAGGGCGGTTCCGGCGCGTGCCCGGCTTCAGCGCCATGACCGCCGGCGCCGCCACCGCCTCCGAACGGGCCGCCGCCCTGGCCGGAGACGAGCCGGTGGCGTCCCACCACTACCTGCGGGCGCTGGTGGAGGACACCAACAGCGCGGCGGCGAGGACGCTGGCGGCGTTGGGCGTGACCCCCGAGGCGATCGAGGCCAAGCTGGCCGAGGTCGGCACCGCGGGCACGACGGACGCGCCGCCGAACCAGCCGGAGAGGGCGGGTCGGGCGAAGCTGGCCGTCGAGGGGGAGTCGATCGTCGTCGAGCTGGCCGAGCCCGATCTGGCCCGCCGGCTCCGCCCCCTGCTGAGCGGGCGGGCGGGCGAGGTGCCCGGGTCGGAGACCCTGTGGCGCGCCGTCCTCCCCGCCCTGGCCAACGTGGCGAACCAGCTCGAGTCGATGCCGTCGCCGGACCCGCCGGGCTGGTCCGAAGCAGGGGTGGCCGCCCTCTCGGTAACCTCCATCCCCGACGGCCCCGGCGTCCGCTTCTGGGCCCGCCCCGGGGCCGACACCGGCGCCGTCAAGGCGTTCCTCGCCGACTGGCTGCGGCAACGGCCCGCCGGCGACGACTGCAACTACCTGACCGTCACCCTCGGCGAGGCCGATGACGGCCGGGTCGTGCTTTCCGGCTTCAGCTCGGGCATCGCCCCCGACCGGCCCGGTTGGCGAACCCGTCCGGTGTCCCAGCTGGTGGCGGCCGCCCTCGCCGCTCTCGAACCGGAGGGCTGAGGCGCGGCCCGGGCTCGACTACCGTCGAGCAACCGTGGCCGAAGCAGAAGTCCGACTGGCAGTTCCGGCTCAGCCGGAGTACCTGCGGATGACGCGCATCCTCGCCGCGGGCGTGGCGAGCCGCGTCGGGTTCACCCTGGACGAGGTCGACGACCTGCGCATCGCCATCGACGAGCTGTGCTTCTCCCTGGTGGGGCCCAACGGCCGCCAGGGCACCGTCACCATGTGTTACCGCATACTTCCCGACGGCCTCGAGGTCGAGGGCGAGGGGCACTTCTCCGACGGAAGCCACGAACCGCTCCTGTCCCCGCTCTCGATGCAGATCCTCGGCGCGGTCACGGATGAGTGCCACCTCGAGCCGGGCTTGGAGGGGCCCACCTTCCGCATCGTGAAGCGCCACCGGGACGGCTGATGCCCGCCGACACCGACGACCGAGAGCAGCTCCGGCGCAAGTTCGCGCGGTACGCCGAGACCCGCGACAAGACGCTGCGCGACGAGCTGGTCACGGCCCACATGGGCCTGGCCGAGTACCTGGCCCGGCGGTTCACCAACCGCGGCGAGCCCCTCGACGACCTCATGCAGGTCGCCTCGCTGGGGCTGCTCAAGGCGGTCGACCGGTTCGACCCCGACCGGGGGCTCGAGTTCTCGACCTACGCCACCCCAACCATCGTCGGCGAGCTCAAGCGCCACTTCCGGGACAAGGGCTGGGCGGTGCGGGTGCCCCGACGGGTGCAGGAGCTGCACCTCCGTCTCGGCGCGGTGGTCAGCACCCTCTCCCAGGAGCTGGGCCGGTCCCCCACCATCCCCGAGATCGCGGCGTCGGCCAAGGTCTCGGAGGAAGAGGTGGTGGAGGCCATCGAAGCGGGTCACGCCTACCGCTTCACGTCCCTCGACGCTCCCTCCGGCGGCGAGGACGAGAGCGCCCTCTCCAACCAGCTCGGCGTGGAGGACCAGGGCCTGATCGACAGCGAGCACCGCGTCGCCCTGTCCCCCCTGATCGCCCGCTTCCCACCGCGGGAGCGGATGATCCTTCACCTGCGGTTCTTCGAAGGCCTCACCCAGTCCGAGATCGCCAGCCGACTCGGCATCTCCCAGATGCACGTCTCCCGCCTCCTCGCCCGCAGCCTGGCCCAGCTACGCGAGGCGTCCACCGAGGACGACACGCCTTAGCCGGCGGCGTCCGCCCATCCAAGGAGTGCGATCGTGAAGGTGACGCTCATCGTCAACCCGAAGGCGTCGGCGTACACGCCCAAGCGGCAGGCGGCGGTGGAGGAGGTGCTCAACCAGGGTCACAACCTGACCGTGGTCGAGACCCTCTACCGCAACCACGCCATCGACCTGGCCCGGGAGGCGGCCAACAACGGGGCCGACGTCGTGGCCGTGCTGGGCGGGGACGGGACGGTCAACGAGGGGGCGAACGGGCTGGTCGGCACCAAGACGGCCCTGGCCGTGCTGCCGGGCGGTTCGACCAACGTCTTCGCCCGGACCATCGGGATGGAGAAGAAGGTGAAGGCGGCGGCCGCCCAGCTGCCCGCCGCCCTGGCCAAGCCGCCGCAGTCGATCGGGCTCGGCCTCGTCAACGGCCGCTACTTCCTGTTCCACGTGGGCATGGGTTACGACGCCGCAGTCGTGGCCAAGGTCGAGGAGAAGCCCGACCTGAAGCGCAAGATCGGCCAGGCTGTGTTCGTGTACGCCGCCTTCGCCACCTGGTTCAGCCGCTTCGACCGCAAGGCCCCTCACCTGACGGTGGTGGAGGACGGGAACACGGTCCTCGAGGACGGCTACTTCGCCATCTGCCTGAACTCGAACCCGTACACCTATCTGGGCGTGCGGCGCCTACAGGTGGCCCCCGACGCCGGCCTCGACCGGCCCCTCGTGCTGGTCACCCTGCGGACGATCAAGTTCGGGAAGTTCATGCCCCTCGTCGGCTCGACGCTGGGCAGCGGGAAGAAGCTCCAGAACAGCCGGTGGGTCGACTACCGCCCCGAGCTGAAGGAGGTGACGGTCGCCGCCGCGCCCGGACGCGAGAGCTTCCCCTGGCAGGCCGACGGCGACTACCTGGGCGAGGCGGGCCAGCTCACCTTCACCTGGGAGCCCGACCGGCTGCTGCTCGTCACGCCGTAGCGCACCGGCTCCCGGCCCGCCCGGAGCTTGAGAATTTCTGCACATACCGCTTGCTCCAGGTAGCGGCCCGCGGGTATCCTGACTGTGTACCCCCCGTTGCGCCCTCGTCCTTAAGCGCTGCGGGGCTTTGTGAAAACCTTCACAAGCTCGACCGCTGGGAGGCGCAGTGGCCCTGACCTGGAGCCGCACCTACGACTGGGACGTCGATGACTGGCGGCAGCGTGCCGCCTGTCGGGACACCGACCCGGACCTGTTCTTCCCCATCGGCACGACCGGTCCCGCCCTCGACCAGATCGAAGCAGCCAAGGCGGTGTGCCGGAGCTGCGACGCCCAGGTGCAGTGCCTCGAGTTCGCTCTGGCCACGAATCAGGAGGCGGGCGTCTGGGGCGCCACCTCCGAGGAGGAGCGCCGCAAGCTCCGCAAGGCCTGGCTCGCACGCCGCCGTCGCGCTTCTTAGAGAGACAGCGGCGTCACCAACCCGCCGGAGCCCCCCTCCCCCCTGGCGCATCCGGTGGTCAGAAGCGACCTCCCTACGGGGAGGTCGCTTCGCGTCCGACCTCGATCGGGATGCTCAGATGGAAGCACGTGCCCTTCTCGCTGGTCACGGTCAACGTCCCGCCCAGCTCGGTCACCAGCGTGCGCACGATCGTCAGACCGAGGCTCGAAGAGTCCGCGGGCGAGCCGTTCCGGGGCAGGCCGACGCCGTCGTCCGCCACCTCTACTACCAGCCGGCTCCCGTCGTTGATCAGGCAGACCTTGACCGTGCCCGCCTCGTGGACGCCATCCTCGGGAAACCCGTGGCGCACCGCGTTCTGCAGCAGCTCGGTCAGCACCACGGCCAGTGGCGTCGCCACCTCGGCCCGCAGCGGCCCCGCCTCCCCCTCCACGATCAGCCGCACCCGCCGGTCGGGCGAGAGCAGGCCCTCCTCCACCCGTCGCACCAGCGGCCGCACGATCTCGTCGAAGTCGACCTCCTGGCTGGCCCCCGTGGTGGCCGACAGCGTCTCGTGGACCAGGGCGATGGAGCGGATGCGGGCCACCGCGTCCTCGATGGCGCCCCGCGCCTCCGGGGACGCAAGCCGCCGGGCCTGGAGGGACAGCAGCGAGGAGATGGTCTGGAGGTTGTTCTTGACCCGGTGGTGCATCTCCTTGATCGTCACGTCCTTGGAGATCAGCAGGCGGTCCCGGCGGCGGAGGTCGGACACGTCCCGCACCGCCACCACCGCCCCGGTCACCGCGCCCCGGTCGAGGAACGGGATGCAGCGCACGAGCAGGGAGACGTCGTCGCGCTCGATCTCCTCGGTGATGGGCAGGCCGATGGCGAAGGCGGCCCGCACCGCCGACTCGTCCATGCCGATCTCCACCAGGCGGGCGCTGCGGACATTGCGGTGGATGCCCATGCGGTGCAGGGCCGACACGAAGTTGGGCGAGGCGAAGTCCACCCGGCCCGAGGCGTCGAGGCGGGCCACCCCGTCGCCCACCCGGGGCGCCTCGTTGGGGGACGTGTCCTCCGCCTCGAAGGGGAACTCGCCCGCCGCGATCATGCGGGCGAAGCGGTCGAAGATCTCGACGTAGACGTGCTCCAGTTCACCCGGGCGCCGGCCCACCGCCGGGGCCGACTCCCGGGTGAGGATGGCGACGAGCTCGTCCTTCCACCGCACCGGGATGCACTGGACGTCGGCCACTTCACCACGCACGGTGGCGCGCTGCTCACCCTCGATGATCTGGCCCAGCCCCCACGCCCGCACCACGTCGGAACGGTCGGCGGCCGTGACGGTGCGGGCCACCTGGTCGTCCCGGTAGAGGGTCTGGCTCGTGGTGGGGCGGATCTGGCCCACGATGATGAACTCGCCCTTCGCCTTGGTGGGTGCGAACAGCAGGAGGTCGCCGAAGCACAGGTCGGCGAGGAACCCCCACGACGACACCAACCGCTTGAGGTGGTCGATGGCGGTCTCGTCGAGGGGCGTGTTGCGGGCCAGCTCGTCAAAGGTCGCCATGGAACTACCAGATTGCCCGGCCCAGCCGTAGCAGGCCGGCGAGATCGCAGATGTCCTCGTCGAAGTAGGGGACGTTGACCACCACGTCGGGCACCGACCCGAGCTCGGCCCGCTGCTCGGCCTCCCGCTTGGCCACGACGGCGAAGTTCAGAAAGCTCTCCGCCACCTCCCGCAGGACGCGGGTCGTCGCTGCCGCGGGGCCGACGTCGGGCCCCGCCGCCTCGGCCAGGGCGGGAGCATCGGCCGCCAGCCGTTCCGCCACCGCCGCCAGGGCGGGGTCCCGCAGGTAGTCGGGCAGGGTCTTGTTGAGGACCAAGGCCCCCGGGTGGTACCCGCTCTCGGTCAGGGCGGCCAGGAACGACTCCGCCTCCCGCAGCGGCGCCGCCTCCAGCGTCGACACGACGACAAACGTGGTCCGCCGGTCGTGCAGCAGCCGCTTGACCGAGGTGGCCCGCTCGCTGAACCCGTCGTACATCGACTGGAAGAGCAGGAAGAACTCGGCGATGTCCTCCAGGAACTGCGAGCCGAGGATCCGGTCGGCGACCTGGTAGAAGGGCCGGCTGGCCAGGTTGAGCAGCCGGGAGCGGGCGGGCATGGTCAGCCACCGCAGCAGCCGGCTGGCGAAGAAGTCGGCCATGCGGTCGGGCGCCTTCAGGAAGTCGGCGGCGTTGCGGGTGGGCGGCGTGTCCACCACGATCACGTCGTAGCGGCCGCTGGCATGCACCTCGTACAGCCGCTCCATGGCGATGTACTCGTGGCTCTGGACGAACCGCCCGGCCACGTTCTGGTACAGCGTGTTGGACAGGATGCGCTCGGCGGTGGCCCGGTCGGGGGCGTGGCGCTGCACCAGCTCGTCCCACGACTTCTTGGTGTCGAGCATGGCCGCCCACAGCTCGCCCCTCGGCTCGACTCCCGCCTCCTTGAAGGCGGCGGGCGGCACCTGGTGCTCGACGTTGCCGATGGCGCCCACGCCCAGGGCGTCGGCCAGCCGCCGGGCCGGGTCGACGGTCAGGACCAGCGTCTTGGCGCCGAGGGCGACGGCCGACATGACCCCCGCCGCCGCCGCCGTCGACGTCTTGCCCACCCCGCCCGAGCCGCAGCAGAGAACGATCTCCTTGGCCGCCAGCAGCTGCTCGACGCTGCGGGCCCGGTCGGCGGCGGCCATCACCGCGCCCTCAATAGCCCAGCTCGGCGCTGAGGGCCTCGGCGACCTGGGCCGTCGACCGCCGGCCGTAGCCGCGGGTGAACAGCTCGGGCAGGTAGAGGAGGGGGACGGACGGGTCGATCGACTCCCGCAGCATTTCCAGGTGGCCGGTGCGGGCCCGGCGCAGGGTGACGGCCAGGCGCGCCGCCTCGAGGACGGAGGCCACCTCGTCCGCGTTCGGGCCGGGCAGGCCGGCCGCCAGCCGTCCCACCACCGCCGGCTCCCGCAGCCGCTCGAACAGACCCTCGTCGGCGTGGCTGAACAGCTCGGGCAGCACCCGGTTGACCACCACCGCGGCCAGGGCGACGTTGGTCTCCGCCTTCACCCGTTCCACCAGCTCGATCGTCTCCCGCACCGGCATCTCCTCGGGCGTGGTGACGACGACGAGGGCGGTCAGGGCAGCGTCGCCCAGGATGTCGAGAACCCAGTCGGTCTGGGAGCGGATGCCGCCCACCCGCACGAGGGAGTTGATGGCCTGGGGGGCGGTGAGCTGGCCGATCACGTGGCCGGTGGCCGATGCGTCGGCCACCACCAGGTCGTAGTGGCGCTCCCGCACCTCGTAGGCGAGCTTGCCCACGGTGAGGATCTCCCGCACGCCCGGCGCGGCGGTGGCCACGAAGTCGAACGCCTTGGCCAGCGGCCCGATCCGGCCCAGACCGGGGAGGTGGAGGTGCAGGCGCAGGTACTCGTCGAGGGACTCCTCGGTGTGCATGGCCATGCCCCACACGCCCGGAAAGATCGACCGGGGGGCGAAGGCGAGGGGCGCGGTCTCGAACAGAGCGGCGAGGTCGCCCTTGGCGTCTACCTCGCAGGCCAGGGTGCGCTTCCCGCGCTGGGCGGCCAGCAGGGCCAGTGCGGCCGCGACCGTGCTCTTGCCGACGCCCCCCTTGCCGGTGACGAACAGCAGCCGCCGGTCGAGCAGGTCGGTCAAGGGGGACTAAAGGGCGCTGAAGCCGACCCGGCGGCCCTCCGACTCGGGCCCGAGCTCCACCCAGGCCACCTTGGACGTGGCCACGCCGACCCGGCGTCCCTTCCTGTCGGTGAGCCACAACATGCCCGTGTCGTTGTTGACGGCTTCGGTGATCTCCTCGAGAACCTGCGTGCCGGTGTCGTCGGCGAGCTCGATCTCGAGCTCCTTGGGCGTGTAGATCATCCCGATCCGGATGTTCAAGCTGTCTCCTCGGGCTCCCGGGCCTCCGCGACCCGCTCGTCGCCCAGCGTAGGTGGCGGCGGGACGGTCTCTTTCTCGTCCCATCGCCCCCATCGGGGAGTCCGCCGCCTGACGACGAGGTTGTAGAGGCACACCGCGAGGGTGGCTATGGCCACCCACTGGCTGCCGGTCAGGCCGAAGCGACGGAGGTCCTCCCGCAGGAAGTCCTCGATGATGCGGGCGATCCCGTAGCCGGCCCCGAACACGAAGATGAAGAACCCGTCGAACCCGCCCTCGCGCCGGCGGCGCTCCAACCAGACGAGAACGCCGAGGAGGACGGCGGCGAAGATCATGTCGTAGAGGGCGGTCTGGTGGACGACCGCTCCCGGCGTGCGGCTGGAAAACTGGGTGGGGGCGCACGGCGACCCCGTCTCCACCCCCAGCGGCGGGCACTGGTAGCCGAGGAAGAAGTCGGTGGTCTTGCCCAGGTGGTCGGCGATGACCAGGTCGCCGATCCGGCCCACCACCACGCCCAGGGCCATCCCGGGCGCGGCCGAGTCCATCACCTTCCAGAACGACAGGCCCGACTTCCTGATCTTGGGGATGGCGAACAGGATCGCCCCGAACATCCCGCCGATCAGGGAGATGCCGCCCTCCCACACCTTGAGGGCGTCGGTGAGCGACTCGTACTCGCTGAAGTGGTTGAGCACGTACGCCACCCGCGACCCCACGATCGCCCCGATGGCGGCCAGAGTGAACAACGGGAAGATCAGGTCGTCGGGCATCCCCCGCCGGCGTGACCGGGGAAGCATGAACCGGGCGCCGATCAGGAACCCGATCGCGATCCCGATGCCGTGGGGCGACACCGACAGCGGCCCCAGCTCGATCCGGACGATCGGGTCGTAGGAGATGGCGCCGAGCACGTCGTTCAAGGAACCGGGTTCAACGAATCGTGAGCTCGGGGTTGTAGACGCGAGCGGGCGCCATGCCCTCGACGCGCTCGGCCAGGGCCTGGAAGGCCTGGGCCGCCTCGCTGGCCGGGTCGGTGACCGTGATGGGGGCGCCCACGTCTCCGCCCTCCCGCAGGGCGGTGACCAGCGGGACCCGCCCCAGGAGGGGCACGCCCAGCTGCTCGGCCAGCAGTTGCCCGCCGCCGGAGCCGAAGATCTCGTAGCGCTTGCCGTCGTCGCCGGTGAACCAGCTCATGTTCTCGATCACGCCTCGCACCGACAGGTTGACCTTGCGGGCGGCGTGGGCCGAGCGCTGGGCCACCCGCTGGGCGGCGGGCTGGGGCGTGGTCACCACCAGCACCTCCGACCGGGGCATGAACTGGGCCATCGACAGGGCCACGTCGCCCGTGCCGGGCGGCATGTCGACGAGCAGGAAGTCGGGCTCGCCCCAGAGCACGTCGGTGAGGAACTGCTCGAGGGCCTTGTGGAGCATCGGCCCGCGCCAGATGACGGGCTGCTCGTCGGGCACGAAGAAGCCGGTGGAGATCAGCTTCACGCCATGGCCCACGGGCGGCACGATCATCTGGTCGATCACCACCGGCTCCTGGACGATGCCGAGCATCTTGGGCACCGAGAAGCCGTAGACGTCGGCGTCGAGGATGCCGACCTCGTGTCCGAGCTTGGTCAGGGCGATGGCCAGATTGACGGTCACCGACGACTTGCCCACGCCCCCCTTGCCCGACGACAGGCCGAGGACCCGGGTCTTCGACGAGGGGTCGGCGAACGGCAGCGGCGCGCCGCCGGCCTCACCGGCGTGGGCGTGGCCGGCATGGGCGCCGGCCTGGCCGGCCGATCCGGCGTGCCCCCCGCCCTGGAGCTTGTCCCGCACGGCAGCCCGCTGCTCGTCGGTCATCACGGTGAGGTCGACCTGCACCCGCTCGACGCCCTCGAGGGGGCCGACGGCGCCCTGCACCCGCGACTCGATCTCGGCCCGCAGCGGGCAGCCGGCGACGGTGAGGGCGACGGTGACGGCCACCGTGCCGTTGTCGATCTGCACGTCGCGGACCATGTCGAGGTCGACGATGCTCCGGTGCAGCTCGGGGTCCTGGACGGGCCGGAGGGCCTCGATCACCTGGTCGCGCGTGGGCATGAAGGGAGGAACTCCTATTTCTCCTACGTCGGTAGGTAGAATACCGGCGTGGATCGGGTTGCCCCGCCGTTGACTCCCGAAGAGTTCGCCGCCGGCGTGGCTGCGGCCACCGCCGCCTTCGGCGACCCTACCCGCCGCGAGATCTACCTCTTCCTCCGTGACGTCGACCGGGGGGTCACCGCCGGCGAGGTGGCGGAGCGCTTCGAGCTGCACCCCAACGTGGCCCGCCACCACCTCGACAAGCTGGCCGCGGGCGGCTACCTCGACGTCCAGGTGGAGCGGGTGGAAGGGTCGGGAGCGGGCCGCCCGTCCAAGCGCTACCGGGCCTCGGCCAAGGAGACCGGCCTCGAGTTCCCGGCCCGGCGCGACGACCTGTTGATCACGCTGCTGGTGCGGGCCCTGCGCATGCTGTCGCCCGAAGAGGCCGAGGCCATGGCCGAGCAGGTCGGCATCGACTACGGCCAGTCGCTGGCCGCGTCCATGGCCCCCGGCGAGGGCCACCGCTCGTTCCGCGTCTCGCTCCACGCCGTGGCCGACGCCCTCACCGCCCACGGGTTCGCGGCCCACGCCGAGCCGCGGGGCGGGTCGCTGGCGATCATCGCCGAGCAGTGCCCGTTCGGGGAGGCGGCCGTGCAGCACCCCGTCATCTGCGCCGTCGACCGGGGGATCATCAAGGGCATGCTGGGCGCCCTCTACGGCGACACCGTGCCCGAGACCGAGGCGTCCCGGCCCCGGGGCGACCAGGTCTGCGT
>DASUXN010000296.1:0-3765 GCA_036377875.1 Acidimicrobiales bacterium | reverse complement strand
TTCTTGATGAGGCCGAGATCGACCCCCACGTCGAGCAGGGAACCCTCCCGGCTGATCCCCCGACCGAACCCGATGTCGAACTCGGCCTGCTTGAACGGGGCGGCCACCTTGTTCTTCACGACCTTCACCCGGACCCGGTTGCCGACGACCTCGACCCCGTCCTTGATCGACTCGATCCGGCGGATGTCGAGCCGCACCGACGAGTAGAACTTCAGCGCCCGCCCGCCGGGGGTGACCTCGGGCGAGTTGTGCACCACAACTCCGTCAGCGAGGTAGTTGTGGCTGCCCTCGACCTCGATATCGAACCGGTGCATCGACCCGGTGGGCGGCTTGACGGCGATCTTCGTGATCGGCATGGGCATCAGCTCGTAGCGCACCGGGCGGAAGTCGGGCTCGACTGCGAACCGACCGCGGTAGCGAGGGAGGAGCTTGTACTCCATCGACGGGTGGACGAACGGGGCGATCAGGGCGTGCAGCTTGGCCGTTTCGTCCTTGGAGAACGCGAGGACGGCCTTCCCGGCCCGCGACGTCAGCCTTGGTGTGATCCCCCAGGTGGAGGCCAGATAGGAGACGAACCGGTCCCGAGTGTCCGGAGCCATCGCCTCGACACATATTTCCGATCGACCGCTTCCCTCGACGGTTCGCTCCTGGAGCCCCTTGACCCGCATGCTGAAGGAGCCATCGTCCATGTACCAGATGGCCAGCGAGAGCGGCGTGAGCCGCTTCAAGAAGTCGTCGTCGTAGGACTTCTTGCCGTCGAGGTACACGGAGCGGCGTAGCTCGGCCAGCTCGGGCAGCGGCGTGACGTCGTAGAACACGGCACCGTCGCTCGCCCGCACCGAGCGGCTCTTGTCGACGTTTCCGAACAGAGAGGCCTTCCAGTCGGCGTAGGCAGACTGCTTGGCCGCGTGACCGAACCGGAATCGGGCGCCACCGCCACTTCGCGTCGGCGACAGGGCACCGTCGCCCATCAGCCCGCCCCGGACGACCTCCCACTGGAAGTCGGACAACCGATGGGGGACGGCCTGGAGAACCCGGTCGCCCACGGAGAGCGTGCCTGCCTCCCGCCACCCGCCGGGGGTGCGGATCTTGTGGTTGGACGTGCACGCGAACTGCGCCCGGCCGTTGCCGCCAGCCCGCGCCACCGTGAACTGGAGGAACTTGTCGGTGCGGCCGTTGTCGAACCAGTTGACGACCCGCTTGGGGACCACTGCGCCGACCTCGGGGTCGTAGGAAAGGACCTCGACGGGCAGACGCTGGTTGACGATCTTGCCGATCTTCTCCTGGGTGCCGTCGGCCAGGGTGATGCGGGTGCCATAGGAGAAGCACCCGTACATGACCCCGATCTTCTCCCGCAGCTGGTTGATGAAGACGGCGATGGTGTTGGCCTTGCTGAGGGTGGCGGTGAGCTTGCGGAGAGCCTGGGACATCAGCCGGGCCTGGAGGCCGACGTGGCTGTCGCCCATCTCCCCCTCGATCTCGGCCCGGGGCGTGAGCGCGGCGACCGAGTCGACGACCAGCACGTCGAGGGCGCCCGAGCGGATGAGCATGTCGGCGATCTCCAGCGCCTGCTCACCGGTGTCGGGCTGGGATATCAGCAGCTCGTCGACGTTGACCCCGATGGCCCGGGCGTAGACAGGGTCCATGGCGTGCTCGGCGTCGATGTAGGCGCAGATGCCGCCGTTGCGCTGCGCCTCGGCGACGACGTGCATGGCCAGGGTGGACTTGCCTGACGACTCGGGGCCGAAGATCTCGACGATGCGGCCTCTGGGCAGGCCGCCCACTCCCAGGGCGAGGTCGAGGGCGAGGGCGCCGGTGGGAATGGCGGCGATCTCCATGTGGGGCTTCTCGCCCATGCGCATGACCGACCCCTTGCCGAACTGCTTGTCGATCTGGCTCATCGCCATCTCGAGGGCCTTGTCTCGGTCCACAGTTGTGTCCCTTCTGTGCGGAACCACTTGAGCGTCCGGGGGAGTGGAGGTCTTCATGCCAGAACCCTACGAAGAGGGTATGACAGTTACGCCGCTGTACTTTCGGCAGCGTAGTTCCGAACGCTCGTTCGATCAAGCACTAGGACCGGGAGATCCGCTCCAGAAGTGCGGCGGCCTCGCCCAGGAGCGCGACCTCGTCGTGGTCCAGTCCGGCGAGGCGCTCGGCCAGTGCCGCGACCCTGCGACGGCGGCCCTCGTGGAGCACCCGACGGCCCTCCTGCGTGGCCGACACGACCACCGACCGGCCGTCGGCGGCGGACGGGCGACGCTCGACCAGGCCCTCCCGCTCCATCTCGGCGACGAGCCCGCTCATCGTCGGCGACCGGACCTGCTCGGCCGCAGCCAGTTGGCCCACGGTCCGGTCCCCTCCGAACACCAGCACCGACAACGCCGAGAGCCGGGCGGCACTCAAGCCGGTGGCGGCGTCCTCGCGGCGTACGAGGCGAAGTACGTGGATGGCGGCCGAATGGAGCCGGTCGGCCACGTCTTCGACGGTGGACACCCCTCAACTATATAGGTAGGCTACCTATATGTCAGATTCCGAGATCTTCGACGCCATCTTGGCCGGCGACGTCGAGCGGGTCCGGGCCCACCTCGCCGAAAACCCGTCTGCGGCCTCGGCCCGCAACGACGACGGGCTGTCCGCCGTGCTCGCCGCCCAGTACCGCCGCGACGACGACGCGGTCGAGGCCATTCTCTCCGCCGGTCCCGACCTCGACGTGTTCGACGCGGCGGCGGTGGGCGACTGCGGGCGGCTCACCACCCTGCTCGACGCCGAACCGTCCCTCGTCAACGCGTTCGCCTCCGACGGGTTCTTCCCGCTCGGGCTGGCCGCCTACTTCGGGCGGTCCGAAGCGGTGCGGCTCCTGCTGGAACGGGGCGCCGACGTATCGGCCACCGCCCGCAACCCGATGAGGGTCCAAGCCCTGCATGCCGCCGTTGCCGGCCGCAGCCGGGAGGCGGTCAGGATGCTCCTGGCGGCTGGGGCCGACCCCAACGCCGAGCAGCACGGTGGGTGGACGCCGCTCATGGCGTCTCAACAGCATGGCGACGACGACATCTCGGCCGACCTGATCGCGGCCGGAGCCCGCCCGACGTCCACGCCGTAACTGGCTTGCCCGCCGCGACGACCGGCGGTACGTTCCGCCTGGACGCGGCGGGCCGTTCGGCGGCGCGACGGAGGTGTGGCGGCGGGTGTCGTGGTGGAAGCCGTGGACGGCGTGGGTCGCCCTGGCCGGCGGCGCGGTACTGGTCGCGGTCGCTCGGGCCCTGGTGCGCCCCGGAGGCGACGACCGGCCGGGCGTGGTCGTGGCGTTGATCGTGCTCACCCTCGCCACCGCCGGCCTGGCCATCCTGTGCGCCGCCGTCCAGCACCGCCCCACCGCAGCCGACTTCGGGCTGGTTCGCCCGCCCCATCCCGGCCGAGCCGCGCTGGCGGCGTTGGCGGCCGTGGCCGTCGTGTTCGTGACGTCGGTGGCTTCGACGACCCTCTTCGGGCTGGCGATGTGCTGGCTCTTTCTCCGGGCCGGTTCTCTGTACCCGCCGCTCGCCGTCCATGCCCTCATCAACTCGACGAGCCTGGCCTTTCTCTTCGACGGGGCATGGGGCGTTGCAGCCGTGGCGGCTGCCGTCGTTCTCACTGTCGGCGTCGCCCGCGTGGTGGCGATCGCCCTCGGCCCGCCGCCGGCGATGGGCCCGGGCGGGCGTCAGACTGCGATCGTGAACCGGTCGACGATCTCGTAGCGGGCCCCCGTCGGAGCGAGCCGGCTGACGA
>DASUXN010000295.1:0-3230 GCA_036377875.1 Acidimicrobiales bacterium | reverse complement strand
CGCTTCCTTGGCCGCGAACCGGGCCGCCAGCCGCGGCGCGGGGTCGTGCCAGCGGGCGCCGTAGGCCAGCTCGCCGTCGGTGAAGAGCCGGGCCGCCACCTTCGGCCGCCGTGCCAGCAACTCGCGGAACCGCTGGATGTCGACCGCGTCGATCCCGATGCCCAGCACGGCCTCAGGCTAGACCCCGGCCGCGCCCGTTCAGCCGGCCCCTGCCGGTCCCAAGGCCCGCACGGCCGCGTCCACCAGCTGCCTCGATGCCGCCTCCGCCTCCTCCGCGGTTGCTGCCTCGACCATCACCCGCAGCACGGGTTCGGTGCCGCTGGAGCGGATGAGGACGCGGCCCGTGCCGGCCAGCCGCTCCTCGACGGCCCGCACCTCGTCCCACAGTGCTCCCGCCTCGTGGAGGTCGCGACGGGCGACCCGAACGTTGCGCAGCACCTGCGGGCGGCGGGTCATGACTGCGGCCAGCTCGGTCAGCGGCCGGCCCGTGCGAGCCATCACATCCAGGACCTGGAGGCCGGTGAGCATGCCGTCGCCGGTGGTGGCCAGGTCGCGGAAGATGACGTGACCCGACTGCTCGCCGCCCAGTACCCAGCCTCCCTTCTCGAGCGCCTCGAGCACGTACCGGTCGCCCACGGCCGTGTCCACGACCTGCACCCCGTGCTCGGCCATGGCCTGGCGGAAGCCCAGGTTGGCCATCACGGTCACCACCACGGCGTCGCCCGGCAGCAGGCCCCGCTCCCGGCGGTCGACGGCGCACAGGGCGATGATCTCGTCGCCGTCGACGAGAGCGCCGCCCGCGTCCACCGCCAGCACCCGGTCGCCGTCGCCGTCGAAAGCCAGGCCGGCATCGGCCCCGGCCGCCACGACGGCGCGCTGGAGGCCTTCGGGGTGGGTGGACCCGCATCCCTCGTTGATGTTGGCCCCGTCCGGCTCGGCGGCCAGTACCTGTACGTCGGCGCCCAGCGAGCTGAACAGGTCACCGGCCAACCCGGAGGTGGCCCCGTTGGCGCAGTCCACGACGAGGCGCAGCCCGTGCAGACGGCGGCCTCCGAGGCTGGCGGCCAGATGGTCGAGGTACTGCTCACTTCCGTCCCGCTCCGTGATCCACCCCAAGCCACGACCGGTCGGCGCGGCGGCGGGGGCGAGGTCCATCTCCGCCTCGAGCCGGGCCTCGGTGGCGTCGGGCAGCTTCAGGCCGCCGGCGGTGAAGAACTTCACGCCGTTGTCGGGAAACGGGTTGTGGGAGGCCGAGATCATGGCCGCCGGCAGGTTTTCGGACCGCGAGTGCCACGCCACGCCGGGAGTGGGCAACACGCCCAGGTCGACGACGTGGGCGCCTTCGGAGGCCAGCCCCGCCGCCACCGCGGCGGTCACCATCTCGCCCGACCACCGGGTGTCCCGCCCGACGAGAAACGGCCCGGGGCCGAGCACCCGGGCCGCGGCTCGACCCAGGGCGAGGAGCAGCTCGGGCGTCAGCTCGGCGTTGGCGACGCCCCGGACGCCGTCAGTGCCGAAGCGCAAGGTCATGACGACGCGGCGCGACGAGTGAGGACGGGTGCTACCGCTTCGAGTACTGAGGAGCCTTGCGGGCCTTCTTGAGCCCGTACTTCTTGCTTTCCTTCTCCCTGGCGTCCCGGGTCAGGAAGCCGGCCTTCTTGAGCTGGGCCCGCAGCTCGGCATCCAGCTCGACGAGCCCACGGGCGATGCCCAGGCGCAGGGCGCCGGCCTGGCCCGAGACGCCGCCACCGTCGATGGTGGCGTCGACGTCGTAGACCTCGGCCGTCGACGTCAGCCGCAGCGGCTCGGTGACGATCATCCGGTGCGTCTCGGTGGGGAAGTACTCGGCGATCGGCCGCTTGTTGACGGTGATCTGTCCGGCGCCGGTGCGAAGGCGGACGCGTGCCACGGCCTGCTTGCGGCGACCGGTGACCTGGACGAGCGGCTTGGGCATGAACTCCTCTTCCTCCTGCTACGACCGGGCCCGAGCGTGCTCCAGCTCCAGCGGCTGGGGCATCTGGGCGGCGTGGGGGTGCTGCGGACCGGCGTAGACCTTGAGCTTCTTCAGCTGCTTGCGACCGAGGGGACCACGGGGCAGCATGCCGCGCACGGCCTTCCGGATCGCCTCCTCGGGGTTCTTTTCGAGGATGTCGACGTAGCTACGGCGCTTCAGCCCGCCCGGGTACCCCGAGTGGCGGATCGCCTCCTTCTTCTCGGCCTTGCCCGACGTGAGCACGACCCTGGCCGCGTTCACGACGATGACGTGGTCACCCGTGTCCATGTGGGGGGCGAACATCGGCTTGTGCTTGCCTCGCAGCAGCCGGGCCACCTCGGTGGACAGGCGACCGAGCACCAGCCCATCGGCATCGACGACGTGCCAGGCGCGGGTGATGTCAGCGGGTTTTGGCGAGTAGGTACGCACGCAGGCTCCTCTTGTCGGCGGCGCGCCAACCGATCGAGTCTACCGTGCGAAGCGCGGCCACACTAACGGCGTGGTCACACTCGAGGACATCCGGCTGGCGGCCAAGCGGGTGGCCGACGTCATCCGCCCCACCCACCTCGACCGGTCCGACAACCTCAGCCGGTTCCTCGGCCGGCCCGTCGCCTTCAAGCCCGAGCACCTCCAGCGTACGGGCTCGTTCAAGATCCGGGGGGCGGCGAACCTCGTGTCGCAGCTGCCGCCGGGGACGGAGGTCGTGGCCGCCTCGGCCGGCAACCACGCCCAGGGCGTGGCCCTGGCCGCCTCGCTGGCCGGCCTCGAAGCCACGATCTTCATGCCCCGCAGCGCCGCCCTCCCGAAGATCGAGGCCACCCAGAACTACGGGGCGACGATCCACCTGGGCGGCGACACCGTCGACGACGCCATAGCCGCCGGCCGCGCCTACGCCGTCGCCCGCCCCGGTTCGCGCTTCGTGCCACCCTTCGACGACCCACTCGTGATCGCCGGCCAGGGCACCGTCGGCCTCGAGATCGCCGAGGAGGCCCCCGACGCCGAGGTCGTCGTCGTACCCGTGGGCGGCGGAGGCCTCATCTCCGGCGTGGCCGCCGCCCTGGTCGGCTCGTTTCCCGACGGGGCCCGCCCCCGGGTCGTAGGCGTGCAGGCCGCCGGCGCGGCGTGCATGACCGCCTCGCTGGCCGCCGGGCGTCCCGTCACCCTGCCCGGCGTGTCCACCATGGCCGACGGTATCGCCATCAAGGGCCCGTCGGAGTTGACGTTCGAACACGTCAAG
>DASUXN010000294.1:0-7576 GCA_036377875.1 Acidimicrobiales bacterium | reverse complement strand
GCCGTAGTCGCACAGAACCCGCTCCCCTGCGGCCACCCGATCCGGCTCGGCCTCGTCGGCGAGGGTGACGTGGGGTACGAAGGGCCATGTCAGCGAGCGGGCCAGGGGCTCCCGGAAGACCCGCTCACGCAGGGCGAACACCGCCGTCCGGCCCTCCCCCACCAGCGGGAGGTAGAGCACGGGGTTGGCGGGCAGGAACGTCGTGGGCGGACCGAGGTGGACGGTGAAGGGCCGGGTGGCGGCCGCCGCCTCGCGCAGGACCCGTAGGGCCTCGCCCAGGGCGGCCTGGTTGACGTTCACGGGCGGGACGAGCGTGACGTGGGCGGGCACCCGCCCATAGGTGCCGTCGCCCAGCGCCCGGCGCAGGGCGTCCACCTCGCGCCGTATCGGTGAGGGGATCAGCAGGACGACGCCGAGGCGCATCCTCACTCGGATCGTCCCGACAGGCTCAGGCTGCCGAGGCGCCATGCCGCCAGGACGAGGGCGACGGCGGTGACGACGAGCAGCCGGGAGATGGCCGCCCCGCCCTCGGGCACGCCCGAGCGCAGCAGGTCGGGGGCGTCGGTCAGCCCGCCGTAGGCCGCTCGGGCCAGCCAGCCGGGCGAGAGCTGGGCGATGCCGTCGAGGGCGGCGCCGAGCAGGCGCTCGATGAGCACGACGAAGGCCAGCGACCAGACAACCGCGCGGCGGACGATGGCGCCCAGGGCCACGAACACGGCCACGTAAGCGGCGCTTCCGGCCGCCACCGAGAGGGCCATGGCGGGGGCCTCGTCGGGTACGCCGGCCACGATGGCGGCCACCGCGCTGGCCACGCCCAGGACGGCGGCGGCGGTAACCGTGCCGGCCAGCCAGCGGCCGACGACGATCGTCCAGCGCGGGATGGGCGAGAGCCAGGTGAAGTGCAGCGTGCCGTTGCGGACGTCGCCGCCCAGCACGGCGTCGCCGATGACCAGGCAGCCGATGGGGAGGACGATCGAGAAGATGCCGGCCGAGGCCACGGCGGCGAACTTCTCCTCCGCCGTGTCCAGGTCGACGGCGTGGGCCAGCAGGCCGAACAGCACGGCGCCCAGGGCGGGGAAGAGCAGGCCCAGCCGACGCTTGGCAGGAAGGCACGCCCGGAAGGCGTAGACGGCCACCGCCGCTACCGCGGCGGCAGCCGGGGGCGAGGTGGCGGGGGGTGGCGTGGCCTTCTTGGTGCTCACCGTACGAGGTCCCGGAAGATGCTCTCCAGCGACTCGTCGAGGGGGCGGACCTCGCGCAGGCGCGAGCCCACTGCCGACGCCACCCGCGGCAGCAGGCGCGCCAGCTCGGCCGCCTTGGCCGTCGAGACGGTCATGTCGTCGCCGTCGAGGGCGACACCCGTCACCGCCTCCTCGCGCACCAGCGCTGCTCCCAGGACGCGGGGGGACGAGGCCCGCACCAGCACGCGGCGGGGGCGGTCGACCATGGCGTCGCGGATGGCACGCCGGTCGCCCGCCGCCGCCAGCCGTCCGTTGACCACCACCACGATGCGCTCGGCCAGCCGTTCGACCTCGTGGAGCACGTGGGAGCTGACTATGACCGTCTTCCCGTCGTCGCCCAGCTTGCGGAACAGGGTGATCAGGTTCACCCGCTGCACCGGATCGGCCCCGTTCAGGGGCTCGTCCAGCACCAGTACCTGGGGCGCCGTCACCAGGGCGGCCGCCACCTTCGCCCGCTGGCGCATGCCCTTGCTGAACCCCTCCAGCCGGCGGTCGGCCACGTCGGTGAGGCCCACCGTCTCGAGGGCGGCATCGGGCGCGCCGCGATCGGTCACCCCGAACAGGTCGGCGCGATAGCGAGCCAGCTGGCGAGGGGTGAGGGCGCCGGGCACGGCCTCGTCCTCGGGCACGAGAGCCAGCGAGCTCCGCACGCCCGGATCGATCCGGGGGTCGCCGCCCATGACCGCGACCGAGCCCCGGCTGGGTGGGATCAGGCCGGTGACGACCCGCAGCAGCGTGGTCTTGCCCGCGCCGTTGGGGCCCAGCAGGCCGGTTACGCCCTTTCCGAACGAGCACGACAGCTCGGACAGGGCCACCTTCTGGCCGAACCAGGCCGAGACCTCCTTGACCTCGACGGTGGGCTTGGGCACGAAGGCGGCGTCGGTGCGGGCGGCCATCACGCCTCCGACCAGCGGTACCGCCACAGCAGCGTGGCCAGCGAAACGCCCACCACGGCCACGTAGGCGGCCACGGCCAGCACGCCGCCCCCGCTCATCTCGGACAGCCGGAACCCTTCGTCGAGGTGGCCGAGGAAGACGAGGTCGCGCATGTAGAGGGGCAGGGCGAGGATGTTGACGACCTCGGTGGCGGGGCTCGTGCCGTCGGCCGCCCGCAGGATGCCCGCCACCGACGAGCTGACGAGGAGCACGCCCAGGATCGACGAGCCGGCGACGATGCGGCGGCTGGTCAGCGAGGCGAGGGCCAGCCCGAGGGCGGCGTAGTAGAGCGCCAGGAGGGCGACGGCCACCGGCACCTGCCACAGGACGGCCGCGTTCTCGGTGAGGTAGTCGAGGGCGCCGTCGCGGTTCACCAGCATCTGGCCGATGAACAGGACCATCTGGGGCACGAACGAGAAGGCGAACAGGAGCCCGCCGATCGCCCCCAGCTTGGCCAGGGCGTAGTCGGTGCCGGAGATGGGCCGGGCGAAGATCAGGGAGAGAAAGCGCTGGCGGCGGTCGGGGCACAGGACATCGGGCGCCACCAGGGCGACGAACAGCAGGAGCGAGCTCGAGTGCCCCACGTAGCCCCGGTAGGTGATGATGTCGATCGACTCCAACGGGCTGTCACGGGTGACGTAGGCGATCCCGACGTTGACGAGGGCGGGAATGGCCACGATCCCCAGTAGCAACCACGGCAGGAACTTCTGGCGCCAGCTCCTGCGAATCCCCAGGGCCCGGCGCAGGGTTGACTTGACCAGGGCGAGGATCGCCTCCTTCCGCCCGCCCCGGGGCCCGTCATAGGGCCGGTACCCGCGGTCGTAGACCGTTCCAGTAGCGGCGCTCACGAGGGAACGGTCGCCCGGCGCAGGAACACCTCGTCGAGCGTTCCGACCCGGGTGGAGAGGCGGTGGAGGGGCAGGTTGAGCTCGGCCACGACGTCGCGGATCACGTCCAGGTCGGCGTCGCCCTTGACCGCCACCTCCACCGACCCGTCGGGGCCGATGGTGGCGGTGAGGCCGCGGCGGGCCAGCCCGGCGGTGAGGGCGTCGGCCCGGTCGTCGACCTCGACGGCCACCACGCCCGACCGCTCCAGCAGGTCGTCGGTGGTGCCCGAGACCACGAGGCGGCCGGCGTCGAGCATGACGACGTGCTCGCACACCTGCTGGACGTCGTCGAGCAGATGGGTGGCCAGGAGGACGGAGATCCCGAAGCCGCCCAGGCGGGAGACCAGGTCGAGCATCGACTCCCGGCCCATCGGGTCGAGGCCGGCCGTCGGCTCGTCGAGCAGCAGCAGCTCGGGGTCGGCCACGAGGGCCTGGGCCAGCTTGGTGCGCTGGCGCATGCCGGTGGAGTAGCCCTCGATGGGCCGGAAGCGGGACTCGTCGAGGCCCACCAGGTCGAGCACCTCCGAGGCCCGCTGGCGGGCCGCGGACGGCGGCAGGCCAGCCAGCTCCCCGAGGGTGGCGACCACGTCGGTGGCGCTCTGGTCGGTGGGCAGGCAGTCGTGCTCGGGCATGTAGCCCAGCCGGGCCCGGGCGCCGGCAGGGTCGGCGGTCACGTTCACGCCAGCGACCTCGACCTCGCCCGAGGTCGGCCGGGTGAGCCCCAGCAAGAGCCGGAAGAACGTCGTCTTCCCCGCTCCGTTGGCGCCGACCAAGCCGATCCGCCCCGACGGCACGTCCATGGTCAGACCGTCGAGGGCCGTCACGTCGCCGAAGCGCTTGGTCAGGCCGACGGCGCGGAGCAGGGGACCGGCCACCCGCCTCACGGTACCGCCCGGCTGCGCCCCGGGTTCTGCGGCGCCCAACCCACGCCGGCCGTGGTTTGGTCGCCAGATGTGGGTTGGACGCCACTGAACACGCCCCAGACGAGCTCGGCGACCCGCGCGGGGCGCCGGCGGATGTCGTGACTGGTGAACGACAGCACGTTCCAGCCGAGGCTGAGGAGGACGTTGTGCTTGTCGCAGTCGCGCTGTAGGTCCTCCCGGGTGGCGTGCCACGCCATGCTCTGGGCCTCGATCGCCAGGCGTCGGTCGGGATAGGAGACGTCGAGGCGGAACGACGGCCCGCCCGGCAAGTGGACCCAGTGCTGGCGCGCCGGCTCCGGGAGTCCGGCACGGACCAGCACGCGAATGAGGTCGTCCTCGAGCGGACTCTCGGTGGCGGCCTGGTCAGGCGCCCGACACGCAAGAAGGGTGCGTAGCGCCGACGTGCCGTCTCGCCCCCGCGCTGCCAGCCGGGCCAGTGTGCGCTCCAAGTGGGCCACCGAGACCAGCTTGCGGTGGAGCGCGTCCTCGAGCGCGGGCTCGAGTCGCTCCACGGGCACCACGCCGCCCAGGTCGAACAGGGTGCGCGCCGGTGACGTGACGGGGATCCCGAGACGCTCGGCGACATCGATGGGATCGAGGCGAGTAGTGCGGTGACCCTTCACCCGGGAGAGTTCCGGCGCCCGACGGGCACGCACTGTCACCTCCGGCATGGTCGGCGAGCACCCCCGCAACTCCCACAGCGCCGCTGCGCAACGATGCGACACCACGCCGCCGCTCGCCAGGCAGGCCGCCATGGCCGACTGTTGCCAGGTGGGAAGCACGCCGGCGAGCCGGTAGACGCCCCGGTGGACCGGCACCAGCAGTCCTTGACCGACTCGAAGCTCGATCTGTCTCGGCGTGAGGCCGACGTCGACGAGTTGGCGGTGGCTGACGACGGCGTGCTGCACCGATGCGAGCCTCGTCCAAGGCACTCCATTGGATCTCATACCGCACCATTCCAGGCGCGGGGTACGACAAGCAGCCGTTGTGCGGCGGGATTTGCGGCGGCGAACCCACACTTGGCGCCGAACCCACGCAGGGCGTGGGTTCGCCGCCCCGAAAGCGGGGACGCCCTAGCTGCGGCCGGCGACCTCGAGGCGGACGTGGGCACGGCGGAGGGCGGCCTCGTTCTCGGCGTCCTCCTCCTTGTGGCGGGCCTGCTCGGCCGCTTCCTTGGCCCGGCGGGCGCGCTCGACGTCGATCTGGTCGGCCAGCTCGGCCACGTCGGACAGGACGATGACCTTGCTCTCCCGCACGTGGACGAACCCACCGTGTACGGCGGCGACGAGGTCGTTGCCGTCGGTGGTCTTGATCTTCACGCGTGAGATGTCGAGGGCGCCGAGGAAGGGGGCGTGGCCGGGCAGGAAGGCGACTTCGCCGCCGCCGAGAGTTCGGCACACGACCATGTCGGCCTCGCCCGAGTAGAGGATGCGCTCGGGCGACACGAGATCGACCTGGAGGGGCATGGGTTAGGCGGCCGCCTCTTCCTTGGACAGGGTCTTGGCCTTCTCCCGCACGCTCTCGACCCCGCCGACGTTGTAGAACGCCTGCTCGGGCAGGTCGTCGAGCTCACCGTTGGCCAGCTGCTCGAACGACTCGACCGTCTCGTCGATGGGCACGTGGATGCCGGAGACGCCCGTGAACTGCTCGGCCACGAAGAAGGGCTGGGACAGGAACTTCTCCATCTTCCGGGCCCGGCCCACGGTGAGGCGGTCGTCCTCGGAGAGCTCGTCGACGCCCAGGATGGCGATGATGTCCTGAAGCTCCTTGTAACGCTGGAGCGTCTCCTGCACCTGGCGGGCGACCTTGTAGTGACGGTCCCCCACCACCTCGGGAGCGAGGATGCGGGAGGTGGAGGCCAGCGGGTCCACGGCCGGGTAGATGCCCCGGGAGGCGATGTCACGGGACAGCTCGGTGGTGGCATCGAGGTGGGTGAAGGTGGTGAACGGGGCGGGGTCGGTGTAGTCGTCGGCGGGCACGTAGACGGCCTGGAGCGACGTGATGGAGCGGCCCTTGGTGGACGTGATGCGCTCCTGGAGCTCGCCCATCTCGTCGGCCAGGGTGGGCTGGTAGCCCACCGCGCTGGGCATGCGGCCGAGCAGGGTGGACACCTCGGAGCCGGCCTGCACGAAGCGGAAGATGTTGTCGACGAACAGGAGGACGTCCTGGCCCTCCTCGTCGCGGAAGTATTCGGCCATGGTGAGGGCGGACAGGGCGACGCGCAGGCGCACGCCGGGCGGCTCGTCCATCTGGCCGTACACGAGGGCGGCCTTCTGGATGACGCCCGACTCCTGCATCTCCAGCCAGAGGTCGTTGCCCTCGCGGGTGCGCTCCCCCACGCCGGCGAACACCGACACACCGCCGTGCTGGTCGGCCACCCGCCGGATCATCTCCTGGATGACGACGGTCTTGCCCACGCCGGCCCCGCCGAACAGGCCGATCTTGCCGCCTTGCACGTAGGGGGCGAGCAGGTCGATGACCTTGATCCCCGTCTCGAACATCTGCGACCGCGGCTCGAGGTCGGCGAAGGCCGGGGGCGGCCGGTGGATGTCCCAGTGGTCCTTGATGCCCTCGGTGACCTCGTCGACGTCGAGGGACTCGCCGATGACGTTGAACACGTGGCCGAGCACGCCCGGGCCGACGGGGACGTTGATGGCCGTGCCCGGGTTCCGCACCTCGGTGCCTCGGCGCAGGCCGTCGGTGGGCTTCATGCAGATGGCCCGCACCCGACTGTCACCGATGTGCTGGGCGACCTCGGCGGTGATCTCCTGGCGGTTGCCCTCCAGCTCGACCGTCATCAGCAGGGCGGTGTTGATCTCGGGCAGGTCGCCCGGGGAGAACTCCACGTCGACCACCGGGCCGGCGATGGCCACGACCTTGCCCGGCTTGCCCCGCTCGGGCTGGCCGTTGCTCTCGGTGGGGGTGGCGGCGGGACTCTCGGTCTGCTGGCTCATCGGCGTACTCCAGATCGGTCGAGCATGGGGTCGAGGCGGTCCCGAAAGATGTCCCGGGAGGAGAGGTTGTCGGGCAGCAGGTCGATCACGCCGCCACTGGCGGCCTGGCGGAGGGCCTCCGCGCCGCCCACGATCTCCATGATCTCGGTGGTGATGGAGGCCTGGCGCAGCTTGTTGGCCACGACCGACAGCTTGGTGATCAGCTCCTCGGCGTTGTCGGTGGCCGCCTTCATGGCCCGCTGGCGGGCGGCCTGCTCGCTGGCGGCGGCGTCGAGGAGGGCGGCGAAGATGCGGGCCTCCACGTAGCGGGGCAGCAGCTCCTCGAGGATCGTGTCGGGATCGGGCTCGATCTCGTACTGGGCCTGGGGGCCGTCCTGACGGCTCTCCTGCGCCTGCTCCACCTCGTCGCGCTCCATGGGGAGCAGGCGGGTGACGACCACCCGCTGCGTGCCGAGGGAGAGGAAGCGGGTGTAGACGAGCTCGACCCGGTCGATCTCGCCCTTCTCGTAGCGGGAGACGGCGGCCTGGCCGAGGCGGCGGGCGTCCTCGTAGGACGGCACCTCGGCGTAGCCCGAGTAGCCCTCCTCGATCTTGTAGCCGCGGTAGCGGAAGTACCCGAGGGCCTTGGTGCCCGAC
>DASUXN010000293.1:0-7217 GCA_036377875.1 Acidimicrobiales bacterium | reverse complement strand
CAGCGACGCCAGATGCTCACCTTCACGTTCGTGGGGGGCGGCTATGCCGGCGTGGAGGCACTCGCCGAACTGCGCTCGCTCGTTAGCGACGCCCTCCGGCGCTATCCCAGCCTGGCCCCGTCCGACTTCCGGTGGGTGCTGGTGGAGGCCCAGGACCGGCTCCTCCCCGGCCTCGATCCTCGCCTGGCCGCCTACACCGACCGCCAGCTGCGCCGGCGGGGCGTGGAGATCCACCTGAACACCCGGATGGAGAGCTGCGTGGACCAGCAGGTAGTGCTCAGCGGCGAGAAGGTGGCGCCTTACATCTCGGACACCATCGTGTGGACCGCGGGCCAGCGCCCGTCGCCCATGGTGGCCTCGCTCGGCCTGGAGGTGGACGACCGCGGTCGCGTGATCGTCGACGACCACCTTCGGGTCCCCGGCCACCCCGACATCTACGTGGTGGGCGACAGCGCGGCCGTGCCCGATCCGGACGGAGGGCTCTGCCCGGCCACCGCCCAGCACGCCCTGCGCCAAGGCCGGTTGTGCGGTCGCAACGTGGCCGCCGACTACGGCGTCGGCACGGCGGCACCGTTCACGTACCGCAACCGCGGCCTGGCCGTGACGCTCGGTCGGGGTGAGGGGACCGCCCAGGTCAAGCGGTTCACGTTCACCGGCTGGCCGGCGTGGTGGATGGGCCGCTCGTACCACCTGTACATGACGCCCGGCATGGGGCGCCGAGCCCGCATCGTCAGCGACTGGACGATGGGGCTGCTCTTCCCTCGGGACATCGCCCAGCTGGGGACGCTCGGGCGCCCGACGCCCCTCGGGAGCGGCGACTAACCCAGCCCGAACGCTTCCGCCAGCAACTCGTACGACCGCCGGCGGGCGGCCAGGTCGTGGCACACGGTGACGACCATGATCTCGTCCACGCCGAACTCGTTGGCCAGCTCGACGAGCCGAACCCGGACCCGCTCGGGTGCGCCCACCACCATCCCCGCCCGAGCCTGCTCCGCCTGGGCCCGGTCCATGTCGGTGCGGATGCGGCCGGCCGCTTCCTCGGGAGGCAGCAGGGGGCCCCGGGCCGCGCCTTCGGGCCGCAGCCGCCACGCCGCCGCCGACGTGGCCAGCCGGTGGGCCTCGGCATCGGTCTCGGCGCACACCGCCGCCACCGCCAGCACGGCCCGGGGCTCCGCCAGCCGAGCCGACGGGGTGAAGCCCTTGCGGTACGACCGCACGATCTGGGGCCCGAACTCGGCGGTGATGAAGTGGGCAAAGGCGAAGGGGAGGCCGAGGTAGGCGGCGGCCCCCGCTCCGTTGCTGCTCGATCCCAGGACCCACACGTCGGGGCCGTTCGAGTTCCCGGCCGGGAAGGCGCGAGCGCCGGCGAAGGGATGGTCGTCGCCCAGCGCCCCGTCCAAGAAGCCGAGAAGGTCGACCAGCTTCTGGCCGAAGTGCTCGTCGCCCAATGCGCCGGGCCGGTACTGGAGGGCGGCCTCGGCGACCGGGTCGGTGCCGGCCGCCCGCCCCACGCCCAGGTCGATGCGGCCCGGGTGGAGGGCGTCGAGGAGGCGAAAGTTCTCGGCCACCTTCAGCGGGCTGTAGTGAGGCAGGAGCACGCCGCCCGAGCCGACGCGGATCCTGCTCGTCCGCGCCGCCACCGCCGCAACCAGCACCTCGGGGCTCACGCCCGCCAACGAGTCGGTGTTGTGGTGCTCGGCCAGCCAGTACCGCTGATAGCCCAGCCTCTCGGTGGTGCGGGCCAGGTCGAGGGTGGCGGCCAACGTCTCGGACGCGCTGCACCCGGCCGGCACCGGGCACTGGTCGAGCACGCTGAGGACGAGCTCCGGGGCCATGGTCCCCCGATTGTCCCGCGGGCGGCTGGGTAGGGATACCGTCCGGACGGGGCTGGACCTGAGCAAGAAAGGGCGGTATGACGACAACGAGAATCCGCAGGGGCCTGGGCGCGCTCGTCGTGGCAGCGGTTGCGACCATCGGGGCAGGCACGATGCCGGCGGCGGCGTACGGCCACGTCGACACCGAAGACTGGCTCACCGACCTCCAACCCGACACCGACCAGCCGACCGACGGCGCCTGGGCGCGCGTCATTGCCATCCCGCTGGGCGACGAGACCCGGTTCTTCCTGATTGTGGGCGGGCTCGACCCGGAGGCGGCCGGCACGACGCTCGGCGCCCACATCCACGTCGGCCCGTGCGTCGAGGGCGACGGCGCGGCCGCTGGCCCGCACTACAACACCACGGGCACCACCATGCCGGCGGACGAGGACCACGAGGTCTGGCTCGACTTCACCATCCGCGCGGGCGGCTACGGGATCAGCCGGACGACCGTGCCGTTCGTGATCGAGTCGGGCGACGCCAACTCGCTGGTCATCCACGCCATGGAGACCCAGGAAGGCACCGGCGCGGCAGGTGCCCGCTGGGCCTGCCTGCCTGTCGAGTTCTGACCCACCCCGTCCCAAACCGCTCGGTCAGCCGACGGTGAAGTCGGTCAGCATGCCGCGGATCACGTGGGGCTCGGCGCCCGGTTGGGCGGGCTGGCCGAACGCGTCGAGCCCGCCCACGGGCAGGAAGCAGGCCATGGCGTAGCGGCCCGGAGGGAGCCGCTCGGCCAAGGTGTACGTGAGATCGTCCCCCGGGGCGGCGAAGGCGAGGTGGCCGACGAGGCGGTAGCCCTCGGGCAGCGGCGTGGCCGACAGGGCCACGACGGCCTCGGCCTTGGTTCCGCCCCCAGGCAGGGCGAAGAGCGACAGCTCATGGGCCTCCTGGCCGGCGCCTACCAACCGTAGGGCAATGTCGCCGCCGGCCAGGGCGGCGGTGTCCACCTCGTAGGCGTACTCGACGGCGCGGACCTCGACGACGGGCACACCCGGCGCGGGCGGAGTCGGCCCGAGGAAGCGGAAGCCGTTCAACCGCCACCTCCCGTCCTGGCGGGCGAGGTCGTAGCGCATGCGGTAGAGGCCGATCTCCACCCGGACGTCGAGAGTGGCAGCCGCCTTCCCGCCCTCCACCTCGGTCTCCACGAAGGCCCGCACCTCGGTCTGCTCCCGGCCGAGCCGGGCCTCGCCCGACTCGAGGTCCTCGCGGCTGCCGGCGTCGTAGGAGCGGAGACCGTCGTCGGTCCACAGGTCGAGGAAGGCGGCCACATCGCCCGCGTTCTCGGCCTCGATGCCCGCTCGCACCGCCCGCTCCACCGCGGCCACGTCGCCCCCGCCCCCACCATCGCCGCGACACCCGACGAGGGCGGCGGCCAGCAGGAGAAGGGCTAGAACTCCCCCTCGTGGCACTCGCACTGGCAGCCGATGCCCGACGCCTCGCCGAAGGCGTTGCCCCAGCCGAAGCGGCAGGCGTCGTGGTCGCCCCGGCTGCACGCCGAGCTGATGGGCTGCAGCGCCACGGCCGCCGTCCCCGCGCCAGCCGCGATCACCGCGATGATCGCCGAGGTCAGCAAGCGGGTGCGGGCCTTGGCCTTGCAGTCCTGCTCGGGCAGAACCAGGCCCACAGTGGTGACCTCGCTCTTGGGCTTGCCGCCGAACAGCGCCGCCTCGCAGTCGACTCCCTCGGTGAACTGGAACGGCAGGAGCAACCAGGCCACGGCCAGGAAGATCACCACCAGCATGAGAAAGGGCGTGACCTTCTGGGCCTTCGTCACGCCGCACTCCGGATGGGCACGTCAGCTTTCCTCCCCGTCTGACCCGACCTTGCGGTCCAGTGCCAGTGGATCCAGTCGTAGCGCGGCGTCAGCGACGGCGGAATGGTAGAGGTCGTCAGGACCGCCGGGCCAAAAACGCCTCGGCGATCTGGACGGCGTTGAGGGCCGCCCCCTTGCGCAGGTTGTCGCCGCTGACGAACAGAGCGAGCCCGTTGGGGGCGCCGGGGTCCCTGCGGATGCGGCCCACGTAGGACGGGTCCCGCCCCGCCGACTCGAGCGGCGTGGGGACGTCGGCCAGCACCACGCCGGGCGCCCCGTCGAGCAGGCGGCGGGCCTCGTCGGGCGAGATCGGCCGCTCGAACTCGACGTTCAGCGAGAGCGAGTGCCCGGTGAAGACGGGAACCCGGACGCAGGTGCACGACACGGCCAGATCGGGCAGGCCGAGGATCTTGCGGCTCTCGTTGCGGAACTTCTGCTCCTCGTCGGTCTCCTCCAGGCCGTCGTCGACGAGGGTCCCGGCCAGGGGGAGGACGTTGAAGGCGATGGGGGCGACGAACTTCTCGGGGGCCGGGAACTCGACGGCCCGGCCGTCGTGGGCCAGCTCGGCCGCCCGGTCGCCGACCTTGCGGACCTGCTCGTCGAGCTCGGCAATCCCCTTGACGCCGCCGCCCGACACGGACTGGTAGGTGCTGACGACGATCCGGCGCAGCCCGGCCGCGTCGTGGAGCGGCTTGAGGACGGGCATGGCCACCATCGTCGTGCAGTTGGGGTTGGCCACGATCCCTTTAGGGATCGACCCCAGGGCGTCGGCGTTGACCTCGGGCACGACCAGCGGCACGTCGGGGTCCATGCGCCACGCCGAGGAGTTGTCGATGACGATCGGCCCGTCGGCGGCCACCTTCTCGGCCAGGGCGCGTGACGTGGTGGCGCCGGCGGAGAACAGGGCGAAGTCGAGGCCCTTGTAGTCGGCCGTCGCCGCGTCCTCCACCGTGACCTCGCCACCCTCCCAGGGAAGCTTCCGCCCTGCCGAGCGGGCCGAGGCGAACAGGCGGAGTTGGGCGACGGGGAACTTGCGGTCGGCGAGCAGCGAGCGCATGACGCCGCCGACCAGGCCGGTGGCGCCCACGATGCCCACGTTGAGGCCGTTCATGGTGCTCACGGTACCGGCTCGGCGTCGAGATCGAAGGCGGAATGCAGAGCGCGGACGCCCTCCTCGACCATGTCCGCCCGGACAACGCAGCTGATCCGGATGGACGACGTGGAGATCATCTCGATGTTCACACCCGACTCGGCGAGGGTCTCGAACATCTTGGCGGCGACGCCCGGATGCGTCTTCATGCCCGCCCCGATGAGGCTGATGCGGGCGATATCGGCGTCGTGGGTGACCCCTGACGCCCCCATCTCGCCGGCGATGTCCTCCGTGACCTTGAGGCCGGTGGGCAGGTCGGCCATGGGCATGGTGAAGGAGATGTCGGTGGCGCCGCCGACGGAGATGTTCTGGACGATCATGTCGACGTTCACGCCCTCGTCGGCCAGCGCCCGGAACAGCCGGGCGGCGATACCGGGCCGGTCGGGCACCGACAGGATCGTGACCTTGGCCTCGGACGTGTCGTGGGTGACGGCCGAGATGATTGCCTGCTCCATGGTGGCGTCCTCCTCGCGTACCCACGTGCCCGGCTCCCAGGTGAAGCTGGAGCGCACGTGGAGGGCGACTTTGTGGTTTCGGGCGAACTCCACCGACCGCAGGGCCAGCACCCGGCCGCCGGTGGCCGCCATCTCCAGCATCTCCTCGTAGGAGACGGCCGGCAGGCTGCGGGCGTTGGGCACGACGCGGGGGTCGGCGGAGAAGACCCCGGCCACGTCGGTGTAGATCTCGCACGCATCGGCGCCCAGGGCGGCGGCCAGCGCCACCGCGGTGGTGTCGGACCCGCCCCGGCCCAGCGTGGTGATGTTGCGGTCGAGGGACATGCCCTGGAAGCCGGCCACGACGACGATCTGGCCGGCGGCCAGCCCCTCGCGCAGCCGGTCGGCTCGGATCTCGAGGATCTTGGCCCTGCCGTGGGCCGAGTCGGTGAGGATGCCGGCCTGGCTGCCGGTGAACGAGGTGGCCGTCATGCCCAACTCGTCGATGGCGATGCACAGGAGCGACATCGAGATGCGCTCTCCTGCCGTGACGAGCATGTCCATCTCCCGGGCGGGCGGGATGGGCGACAGCTCGTTGGCGAGGCGGATCAGGTCGTCGGTGGTCTTGCCCATGGCGGACACGACGACCACCACGTCGTGGCCCGCCCGGCGCGTGTTGACCACATGCTCGGCCACGGCTCGGATGCGGGCGGGGCCGTCCACGGACGTGCCCCCGAACTTCTGGACGATCAGGCTCACGGACGACTTCCGGACGGCTGGCGGGCCGGTCCACGGTACATGGCGTTCCGGCCACCCAGGCCGGGCACGCGAGGTTTTCCCGCCATTGGGGATTGCTAGCGTTGACGGCGGCAAGCAGCCGGCGCCGGTCGGCGGCGTACCCACGGCGCCTGCCCGGAGGAGAGACACTTGGCCCAGAAGCGCCCCAGCCAGCGCCAGCGCGACCACCTGGCGCGCCAGGCCGCGCTGCGGGCCCGGGAGCGGAAAGAGCAGCGCAAGAAGCTGGGGATCGTGGTGGTCACCGCCGTCCTCCTCATCCTGGGCGTCAGTGCGTTCGTGTCGGGCGACGGCGGCGGCGACAGCACCGACGTGGCCAGCACGGGCAGCACGGCGGCCGGCGCCCGGGCGGCGCCGGCGGCGCTCACCCCGCCCCCGACGGGCGCCACCATCTCGGGCGACACGCCCTGCCCCCCGACCGACGGCAGCGCCCAGCGCACGACCACCTTCGCCAAGCCACCCCCCATGTGCATCAACCCGTCGCGCACCTACACGGCCGAGTTCACCACCACCAAGGGCCGGTTCACTGTCGCTCTCGACGCTCGGGCCGCGCCCAACACCGTCAACAACTTCGTGGTCCTCGCCCGCTACAAGTTCTACGAGGGCATTCCCTTCCACCGGGCCGTTCCCGGGTTCGTCATCCAGGGCGGGGACCCGCAGGCCACAGGGACGGGCGGCCCCGGGTACCGGTTCAACGACGAGCTCCCACCGCAGGGGGCGTACAAGATCGGGTCGGTGGCGATGGCCAACTCAGGGCCGAATACGAACGGGAGCCAGTTCTTCATCGTCACCGGCGAGTCGGGGGCGGTGCTCCAGCCCAACTACTCGCTGTTCGGCACGGTGACCGAGGGCATGGACATCGTGAAGTCCATCGAGGCGGTGGGCACGCCGGAAACCCCCACTGACCCCAACGGCGGCAAGCCGACGCAGCAGGTCACGATCTCGTCCATCACGATCAAGGAGTCGTAGCCGATGGCCACCGAATGCCCGGAGCCGGACGGCTCGAGCCCCCAGAAGCGCCGGTTCAAGTCGCCGCCTCCCATGTGCATCGACCCGTCCAAGACCTATACGGCGACGATGGTCACGACCAAGGGCACGATGACGCTGGCCCTCGACGCCGCCGCCGCGCCGAAAACCGTCAACAACTTCAT
>DASUXN010000292.1:0-5663 GCA_036377875.1 Acidimicrobiales bacterium | reverse complement strand
AGCTCCTCCTGCTCCTTGAGGTGGGCGATGCGCTCCTCGAGCATGTCCATGCGCCGGGCCAGTTCGGCCGCCTTGCGCTGGTTGCGGGTGGTGCAGTCGCAGCGGGTCAGCTCGTTGAGCTTGTCGAGCAGGGGGCCGGCGTCGGTGGCGTAGCGGCGGACGGCGGAGTCGGTCCACACGTCGTCGCCGTAGCCGTGGAAGCGCAGGTGCAGCTCGACCAGCCGGCGGACGTCGGCGATCTCGTGCTCCGGGTAGCGCAGGGCGCGCATGCGCTCGCGGGTCATGCGCGCGCCGACGACCTCGTGGTGGTGGAACGACACGCCGTGCGGCCCGATGGAGCGCGTCTTGGGCTTGCCGATGTCGTGCAGGAGGGCGGCGAGGCGGAGGATCTTGTCGGGCCGGGCCTTCTCGACGACGGCGATGGTGTGGGCCAGCACGTCCTTGTGGTGGTGGATGGGGTCTTGCTCGAGGGCGAGGGCGGGCAGCTCGGGCAGGAACTCCTCGGCCAGGCCGGTGTTCACGAGGAACCACAGGCCCGCCCCGGGGCGCTCGACGACGAGCAGCTTGTCGAGCTCGTCACGGATGCGCTCGGCCGAGACGATCGACAGCCGGTGCCTCATGGACGTGACCGCGTCGACGAGGCCCGGCTCGGGCTCCAGGTCGTAACCGGCGATGAAGCGGGCGGCCCGCATCATGCGCAGGGGGTCGTCGGCGAAGGACTCGGCGGGCGGCAGCGGAGTGCGCAGCTTCTTGGCGGCCAGGTCGGCGGTGCCGCCATGGGGGTCGACGAGCTGGAGGTCGGGCAGGGACAGGGCCATGGCGTTGACGGTGAAGTCCCGCCGGGACAGGTCGGACTCGACCGCGTCGGAGAAGGCCACATCGGGCTTGCGGGAGTCGGGGGAGTAGGCGTCGGCCCGGTGGGTGGTGATCTCGTAGGTGCGGTCGCCCTTCTTGGCCCCGATGGTGCCGAAGCGCTTGCCCTGCAACCACACCGCGTCGGCCCAGCCCCGCAGCAGTCCCTCGATGTCGTCGGGGCGGGCGTCGGTGGTGAAGTCGAGGTCGAAGGCGTCCACGGGACGGCCGAGGATGGCGTCGCGGACGCTGCCGCCGACCAGATAGAGCCGATGGCCCGCGCCCGTGAACCGTTCGGCGAGCGGCGCGACCTCGTCCAGGAGAGGCTTCAGGCGTTCGGGGACCATCGCCGTCGAGGGTAGGAGATCCATGGAGCTCGCCACTTCGCGCCGATCACCGGCCGGCCGGCGGCGGGTGACGGCCGGGGCTGGCATGCTTCCCGCCGTGCTGTCCTCCATCGGATCCCTCTACCGGCTCGTCGACCTGATCCCGCCTCCGGACTCGCCGCTGGGCGCCGACGGCGACTGGAAGCGGTTCGTCAGCTCCAACGGGTTCTGGCCGCCCGAGGACTACCGAATGATGATCCGGGAGTACGGGGCCGGCACGTTCGCCGGGTGGCTGACCCTGATCGAGCCGTTCAGCCATTCCAAGACGTTCACCGAGCTGGTCGAGACGGAGCTGCGGGCGTTGCGGGGACGGGGCCAGGGTTGGCCCACGTGGCCCTCGCCCGGCGGCTTCCTGCCGTGGGCGAAGACCACCGGCGGCGACCACGTGGGCTGGCGCACCGAGGGCCGGCCCGAGGCGTGGACCGTCGTCTACTGGGGCGCTTCGATCGCAACCGAGTTGCAGGTGGGCACCGTGGGCTTCCTCATCGGCCTGGCCGAGCGCAGCCTGGGCGACCCCACCTTCGACCAGGGCAACCCGTTCTCCGCCCCGAACGGCATGCGGTTCGAATCGTTGCGCTGACGTTCAGGAGAGGTTGTGGCGACGGGCCACGGCTTCGACGACGTCCATTCCGGGCCCACCGGTAGTGGGTTCCTCGGCCGGCTCGTGGTCGACCCCCGCCAGCACCGCCACGCAGGCGGCGGCGGAGTGGGCCAGGGCGTCGGTGTCGTAACCGCCCTCGAGCACGACCACGCAGCGCCCGGGCGGGGCCAGGTCGAGGCAGCGCCGGGTGAGGGCGGCGAAGTCCCCGGACGTAAGTCGCAGGCCGGTGTCCTCGAGGATGTCGTCGCGGTGCGAGTCGAAGCCGGCCGACACCAGCACCCGCGTGGGGTCGAAGGAGCGGGCGGCGGCGGCCACGACGTCCATGGCCGCGCCGTGCACGTCGCCGGTGGCCCCGGCGGGGACGGGGAAGTTGATCGTGTAACCCTCGCCCCGTGCCGCGCCCGTCTCCTCGGTCCGGCCGGTGAACGGGTACAGGGGCGACTGGTGGACCGACACGTAGAGGACCCGGTCGTCCTCGTAGAAGGTGTCCTGGGTGCCGTTGCCGTGGTGGACGTCCCAGTCGACGATCAGCACCTTCTCGCCCCGGCCGGCCAGGGTGGCGGCCGCCACGGCCACGTTGTTGAAGAGGCAGAAGCCCTGGGGGACGGCGTCGACGGCGTGGTGGCCGGGCGGACGGACGGCGCAGAAGCTCGGCTGCTCCGCCTCCACCGCCTGAAGCACTGCGCCCGCGGCCCGCAACGCCGCCTCCCAGGACCCTTCGCTGGCGCCGGTATCGAGGGTGATGGGGCCGCCCCCCTTCTCGCAGAACCGCCGCACGGCCTCGACGTACCCGGGCGGGTGGATGACGGCCAGCTCCTCGGGCGTGGCCCGGCGGGCCTCCACCTCGGTGACCGCGTCCCCGAAGCCCGCCTCCCGGATGCCCCGCAGCACCGCCTCCAGCCTTTCCGGGCGCTCCGGGTGGCCGTATCCGGCGATGTGGTCGAAGCAGGCGTCGTGGTGCACGACCAGGGCGGGCATCGTCCTGGCAAGCTACCCAAATGACGCTGGTAGCCGTTGCCCTCGGGTAGGGCGCTGCGCAAGGCCCTCGTCGCGGACCTCGAGCGCCGGGGGGCCATCCGTACGGTGGCTGTGCGGCGGGCCTTCGCCACCGTTCCCCGGGAGCGGTTCGTGCCCGAAGTAGCGGACCAGGACGGCTTGGAGCGGGTCTACGCCGACGCTGCCCTCGTCACCCGCACCAGCAACCGGGGCATGCCCCTCAGCTCGTCCTCCCAGCCCACGATCATGGCCCACATGCTCGAGGAGCTGGACCTGGCCCCGGGCATGCGGGTGCTCGAGATCGGGACGGGCTCCGGCTACAACGCCGCCCTGCTGTCGACGCTGGTGGGCCGGAAGGGACAGGTCGCATCCATCGAGCTGGAGCCCGACCTGGCGGCCAAGGCCGACTCGGCGCTGGCCGCTGGCGGCTACCCGGTACGGGTCGTGGTGGGTGACGCCCTCGACGCGGTGGACGGCCTGGCCGGCCGGCCCTACGACCGGATCATCGTCACCGCCTCGTCGGACCACGTGCCCAAGGCGTGGAGGGACGCGCTGGTGGACGGCGGGCTGATCGAGCTGCCGCTGCGGCTGCCAGGCTCGACCGAGGGTGAGCAGGCGGTGGTCACCCTGCGGCGGGAGGGCGACGGGCTGCGGTCGGTGGCGGTGGTGCCGGGCGCCTTCATGAACCTGCGCCGGCCCGGGGAAGAGGACGCTCGCCCCATCGGGATCACCAACGTGTCGGTCAACGAGTTCGTGGACGGCAAGGGGCGGTCGATCGCCAGCGTCTCCGGCGGCGGGCTGGCCCGGCTGCGCCCCTCGGCCCGGCGACGGCTGGCCGGGGTTCTGCTGACCACCCCCAGGGTGCGACGCCTGGCCACGCCCGGGCCACCCTTCACGTCGATCGTGGCCTATGTGGGGATGGCCCAGGCGCCCGAGGGCGTGATCGTGCGGACGATGCGGGCGGCGGAGTGGGGCTCTTTCGTGGCTGGCGCGGGAGTGGCGGCCAGGGACGGATCGGGGCTGGCGCTCGTGGTGGGGCAGCCCCAGGGACGGAGCTCCCGTGTGGAGATCTACGGCGAGGGCCCCGGCTCGGAGTTGACCCAGAGGGCGCTGGGCGAGCTCGTGCGGCGCTGGCGGCGGGCGGGTTGCCCCTCTCTGGCCGACTGCCAGTTCACCGTTACGTACGAAGGGCCGCCGAAGGTCGGCCCGGGCGCCAATATCGCCGAGCACGACGGCGTCTTCACCACGCTGCAGTGGCCGGCCTGAGCACCGTATCCTTCGGGGAAGTGTCCGCTCGCACCGCCGTCCTCGAATGGGGTCGCGAACGCGTTCGGGTCGGCCGCTGGCGGGGCGAAGGGCCGGTCGCGCTGCTCTCTCCCGCCAACGACGGTCCACTGCCGTCGGCGTCGTTCCTCCAGCGCTGCCTGGAGACGCTGGCCGAGGACGGCTACGCGTCGGTGGTCACGCCCGCGCTGAGCCTGATCGAGCAGACCCCGTTCGTGGCCGCCGGCTTCGAGGAGCAGGAGCGACTGCGACTGCTCACCCACGAGCTCACCCGTCTCGCTCCCGTTCCCGACGTGCCCATGCGGCGCGCTCTCGACGGTGACTGGCCGGCGGTATTGGCCGTGGACGCGGCGTCGTTCTCCTCGTTCTGGCAGCTCGACGACTGGTCTTTGCAGGACGCCCTCGACGCCACTCCCGCCACCCGCTTCCGCGTGACGGTGAACCTGGCCGGCGAACTGGCCGGCTACGCCGTGTGCGGGCGGACGCAGCGGCGGGGCTACGTGCAGCGCCTGGCCGTCCACCCGTCGTGTCGAGGCATGGGCATGGGCTCGGCCCTCGTGCTCGACGGGCTGCGGTGGATGCGGCGGCGCGGCGTGGAACGGGCTGTCGTCAACACCCAGTACGACAACACCGCCGCCCTCGGCCTGTACCTGAGGCTGGGCTTCCGCGAGCAGGCCGAGGGGCTCGCCGTCCTCCGCTTCGGGCTGCGATGAGACGCGTGGTCGCTCCGGCCGCCCTCGTCGCCCTGGCCGTCCTCGGCTCGCTCGCGCCGGTGACCGCCGGCGCCCAGGGGCAGTCGCCCGCACCGCCGCCCTCCCGGAAGATGGCGCTGACCTTTCAAAGCCCGTCGGTGGCGCCGGGGACGGACTTCCTCCTGCGCCTCCGCGTCGAACGGTCGGTGCCGCCGTCCGCCGAGCTGCACGTCACCGTGTTCCGGGCCGTGCAGACCCGCTCGGAGTTCGCCCAGACCCTGGACGACCGCATCGCCCGCCCCATCGCCGCCGCCGCCCCGCCCATGGCGGTGGGGTCGCTCCCGGCCGACCCCAACGGCGAGGTGACGGTGCGGGTGCCGGTCGAGCTGGGAACGGCCGACGGCGTCTTTCCCGTGCGGGTGGAGCTGCGGGACCGGGGGGCGGGCGCGCCTCTCGAGAGGTTCGTCACGCACCTCACCTACCTCACCGGCAGCCACAGCGGACCGGAGCTGGCACTGGCCATGGTGCTTCCCGTGCGGGCGCCCATCTCCCTGCCCTCCGACGGTCCCCGCAACATGTCAGGTCTCGACGAGCTGGCGGCGTCGATCGCCGCCCTGGACAGCTTCCGGTCGCTGCCTTTCGCACTGGAGCCGTCCCCGGAGACGGTCGCCGCCCTCGCCGCCACCGACGACGACCGGGCCCAGCGGGCGGTGGAGTCGCTGCGCCGGCTCGCTGACGAGCACCCCGTGGTGGCCGGCCCGTTCGTGCCGGTGGGGATCCAGGCGCTGGTGGCGGCGGGCCTTGCCGAGGAGGTGGGCGCCCAGCTCACCCACGGCCGCCAGGTGCTGGCCG
>DASUXN010000291.1:0-2815 GCA_036377875.1 Acidimicrobiales bacterium | reverse complement strand
CCTTTAACGCGGGGGTATGCTGAGCCAGCGTTTTAGAACAGAGGAGTAAGATTAAGTTTAAGAGTAAGATTAAGAACCCAAATTCAACAGATTTTCATCGTTTGCCACTTGGGAGAATCGCCTTATGGACACCACGAATGGTCCCTTGAATCGCAAACTTCGCATGGCGCTCGTTGGCGGCGGGCAGGGCGCGTTTATTGGCCGGGTGCATGCGACCGCCGCCGTCCTGGATAACCGCGCGGTCCTCGTCGCCGGGGCGCTCTCGTCCGACGCGGACCGCGCGCGGGCCTCGGCCGCCGACCTCGGGCTCGACCCGTCGCGCGGCTACGGGACGTGGCAGGAGATGCTCGAGCGCGAGTCGTCGCTAGTACCCGTCAACACCCCGCTGGCACCAGGGACCGACGCCAGCTCGAACAGTTCGTCGGCCCCGAAGAAGTCCCCGCTCAGGGCGATGACGTCACCGTGGGACAGGAGAAACCGGCCACCGGACCGGCTCGGGGCGATGTCGACCTTCGCACCGGCGGTGGCCTCGTCGCCGATGGCCCGATGCTCGTAGGCCTTCATCGGTCACTTCTGACCGGGGAAGACGTCCTGCTCCGACTCGTGCCACACCGGGTGGTCGCCCGCCGTCTCGACGTTGAACCCGTAGTCGTACGCCAGCGACCCGCCGATGGTGCCGCCCACGGTGGTCAGGATGGCGGCGAGGAGGCTGAGCACGAGGGCCGCCGCGCCCGTGTGGTCGTCGCCGTCCCAGGAGAACAGCCGCAGGGCGATGGCAACGAGGACGACCACGGTCAGGGCGACCATGGTCCAGGCGTGGGCGTTGACGGTACGCCGCGCCTGGGTGCCCTTCTGGGTCGACTTCAGCCAGTCCCAGAAGCCGGTGAGGGCGGCGAGGACCCCGACCAGCACGCCGCCTACCAGGACGAATGTGCCGGCCCGGTAGAAGTCACGGGCCCACTCCTGGTCCTGGCCGACGAACGAGATCACGTCGAGGCCGGCGGCCAGCATGTACGCGCCTACCGGGACGTCGGTGAGGGGAGGGTGCAGCGGCTTTCCCGCCCACCCCCTGAGCCCCTTGAACTTGCGGCCCCGCATGGTGAGCGAGGGCCGGAACGAGAACGTCCGCATTTGGATCAGGCCTTTCTCTTGACGGTTACGGCCACGCAGCACTCCCCCGGCCGCGGACTCGGCACCGCTTCGAGGGCGGGATCGCCGATGCCCTCGACGACCCCCTCGATCAGCGCCAGGTTCATGCCGCAGACGAGCTCGGTGTGGTCTTCGGTGAGGGCGTGGAACGGGCAGTTTCCGAGCCTCACCGCCGACCCCTCCCGGCGCGGCTCGTATCCCTGGTCCTCGAGGGCGTCGACGAGCGCAGCCAGCCGGCGCTCGCGCGTGGGACGAGGCGTCGCCCGGCTTCGCAGGTCCTCCCCCATCCTCCGGCCGAAGCGGCGGGAAACCTGAGCGACGGTCCCGCGCACGGGCTCGTCCCCCGCCTCCTCCACCGCCTCGGCCAGCAGATGGGCGACCAGGTCGTACTGGCGGGGCGGCAGGGTGACGGAGTGCTCGGCCGACGACCGCCGATAGAGCTTCGCCGGACGACCAGCGCCCGGCCCGGTGCGGCCCGTCAGCCGCCGGAACGTCGTCTCCAGCAACCCCGCCTCGACCAGCTTGTCGAGGTGGAAGGCCGCCAGCGAGCGCTGGATGCCGACCCCTTCGGCCGCCTGGTCGCGGCTCACGTCGTCGCGCGCGCCGGCCACGAACTCGTACAGCGCCCGCCGCACCGGCTCCTGAAGGGAGCCGATGGCCTCGAGGCCGGGGTCGCGCTCCGCAGCCACCGTCAGCCGACCTTCCCCTGGGTCAGAGCCAGAAACTCCTGGCGCGTCCTTGAATCCTCGCGCACGAGGCCTCCCAACGCAGACGTGGTGGTAGTCACCCCACGGGCGTTTGCGCCTCGCACTGACATGCACAGGTGCTCGGCCTCGAGGACCACCCCGACGCCCTTGGGATGGAGGTGGGTCTCCAGCCAGCCCGTCACCTGCTTGGTCAGGCGCTCCTGGGTCTGCATGCCCCGGGCGAACCGCTCGACCACCCGGGCCAGCTTGGACAACCCGAGGATGCGTTCGCCGGGCAGGTAGCCCACATGGGCCACGCCGATGAACGGGAGCAGGTGGTGCTCGCACAGAGAGGAGAAGGGGATGTCCTTGGCTACGACCAGCTCGTCGTAGCCCTCGTCGTTGGGGAAGGTCGTCAGATCGAAGGCCCGCGGCGTCAGCATCTCGGCGTAGGCGGCCGCCACGCGCCTCGGCGTCTCGCGGAGGTGTTCACTGTCAGGGTCGGCGCCGAGCGCCTCGAGCAGGGTGGTCACAGCTTGTTCCGCAGCAGCCAGGTCGATCCCGGGCGGGTCGGGCACGATGCGGAGGGCTCGGACCGCGGATGATGGCGTTCGACTATCTAGAACTAGCACGGGGTCAGTTTAGAACGACGAGGCGACACTGTAAAGCTCAATCCGGTGTGCTAAAGAGGAGACGTGACGATTTCTACGTTCCCTACCTCTCTCGCCCGCTCCAGCGCGCCCGACGTGGTGGCCGCCAAGGGTGTCAGGACGATCACGGCCTGCATCCCAGCCCGGGACGAGTCCGCCACCATCGCCTCCGTCCTGGCCGTTTGCGGCTGGCTCCGCGACGCCGGCGTCCTCGACGACCTCATCGTCGTCGACGACCATTCCGTCGACGACACCGCGATCCTGGCCCGCCGGATGGGCGCCACAGTCGTCACCAACGAGGGCGACCCGGGCAAGGGGCAGGCCCTTCGG
>DASUXN010000290.1:0-3964 GCA_036377875.1 Acidimicrobiales bacterium | reverse complement strand
GGAGCACTCACCTCCCACCAGGTCGCGCTCCACCAGCGCCACCTGCAGCCCTCGGTCGGCGCAGATGCGGGCGACGTTCTCCCCCGCCGGTCCGCCGCCGATCACGATCACGTCGTACTCGCCCGAGGCGTCTTGGTTGGCCACGGCCCGAGGCTATCGGGGTACGTCTACGGCTCAAGCAGCGTCAAACACCTGCCGATCCCGAGCGTGTGCCGCTTTCTCCTTGCCGCGCCCGATGAAGATCGGGGCCGCCTTCGACAGCCTGCTGGCTGCGGCCCAACGTGGCGCGCCGTGGGCCTACGAGCGGCTCTGGCGCACGTTCGCCCCCGCCGTCGTCTCCTACCTTCGCCTCCAGGGCGCGCCCGACCCCGACGACGTGTGCTCGGAGGCGTTCCTGGGTGCCTTCCGCAGCATGGGCACCTTCACCGGGAACGAGGACGATTTCCGGGGCTGGCTGTTCACCATCGCCCACCGCCGCCTCACCGACGCCCGCCGCCGGGCCGGGGCGCGGCCGCAGTGGGGCGGAGAAGCGGTGCCCGAAGCGGCGGGCGGAGACGTCGAGGACGACGCCCTGCGGGTGCTGGAGGCGATCCGGGTGCGGGAGCTGTGCGATCGGCTGGCTCCGGCCCAGCGCGACGTCCTGCTGCTGCGGCTCGTGGCCGACCTGACCGTCGAGCAGGTGGCGGCCGCCCTCGGCCGTACGCCCGGGGCGGTCACGGCCCTCCAGCGGCGCGGCCTCGAGGCCCTGCGCGGAATTCTTTCCCACGAAGGCGTACCCCTGTGAGCGATCGCTGCGATGTACCGGGTGAGATGCCCGGCGACGCGTTCAGAGATGGCGCTGACGTGCTGAGCGAACGGGCCGTGGAGGCCATTCTCGGAGGGCACGCGCCCGCCGAGAACAGCCTCTTCGCGCTCGTCGAGTTCGCACAGGACGTGCGTTCCGTCGCCGACCGAGCCACTCCGCGTCCCAACGCGGCGCTGGCCTCGGTGCTGTCGACGGGTCTCTCCACCGAAAAGGGCGACCTGCTGGTGACAGCCGGGAGCAACGTCATCGGACCTGCAACGACGCAGGCAGCCGGACTACCGAAGTGGAGGAATCGACCCAGAATGCTTCCTACAGGATTGTTCTCAGGAGTGGTGGCGAAGGTCGTCGCCGGCGTCGTGTCAGGACTGGTGGGAGTGACCGGCCTCGGCGCCGCCGGCGCCCTACCCGGCCCGGCTCAGGACGCGGTGGCGGGCGTGGTCAACACCGTCACCCCGTTCGACCTGCCCACCGCCGAGGGTGATGGTGAAGCCACCGTGAGCGTGCCCGTCCCCGTTCCCGGGGTGGACGTGGGCGTCACCGTGGGCACGGGCCAGGCGAGCACGTCGGTCACGGCCGGGCCCGGCGGGATCGGCGCCTCGGCCGCGGGCGGCGCCAACGCCTCGACCGCCGCCAGGACGAGCGGGGCCACGACCGGGGCCCGCGGCGACGCATCCGTCAACGTGCCCGCGCCGACCATCCCCACCATCCCCAACCTGCCGAACCTCGGGAACCTGCCGATCGACGTCCCGGCCTGCGTGAAGGACATCGTCGACGTCCGGACCGGCCAGCCCAAGGTCCCGCTCGACCAGATCTCGACGCAGGTCGTGAACTGCGTGAAGACGCTGATGGCGACGTCCGGGGCGAGCCTGCCCGCGGGCGTCAGCCAGTGCGTCAACTCGATCCTGGCGATGGTGGCCGGCGCCGCTCCCGGCTCCGTGCCCAACATCACGGGCCTCGACGTCAGCAAGTGCGTGCCCGTCGACGTGACCAAGTGCATGTCGTCGGTGATGGGGATGTTCTCGAAGCTGCCCGGCCTCGGCGGCTCGTCCGGAGCCGGCACCGGCGGCGGCTTCAACCTCCCCTCTCTGGGCAACTTCGACCTGTCCGGCTGCGTGCCGTTCAGCCTCGACGCCTGCCTCTCCTCGCTGCTGGGCATGGCCGGCAACCTGCCCAACGTAGGTACCGGTGGCATCCCCGGGCTGGGCGCGGGCACCGTGCCCTCGCTCGGCAGCCTCAACCTCGCCGCCTGCGTGCCGTTCGGGTCGCTGCCCTCCATCCCCGGGCTCGGCTCCCTGAGCGGCTTCCTGCCCTTCTAGCCGGTCCCGGGAGGGGGAAACCTGCTGCGGCGCCTCTACCGCCCGAGAGGCGCCGCAGCGGCGCGTCCGGCCCCGTTTCACAGCTTGGGGAGGATCTCCTTCTCGTAGAAGTCGAAGAACCCGGCCTGGTCGGGGCCGATCTGGTGGACGTAGACGTGGTCGTAGCCGGCGTCGAAGTACTCCCGGATCGAAGAGAGGTGACGCTCGGGGTCGGGGCCGACGGGGAACGACTCGGCCAGCTTGTCCTCGGTGACCAGGGACGCGGCCTGCTCGAAGTGCGAGGGAAGGGCCAGCTCCTGCGTCAGCTGGCCGGACAGGCCGGCGTTGGGCCACCACTCGAGTGCTGTCTTGCGGGCCTCAGCTTCGTCGGCCGCCCAGCAGACCGTCATCTGGCCGTACCGAGGCTTGCCCTCGCCGCCCGAGTTGGTGAACGTCTGGATCGTCTCAGGGTCGGGTGCCGTGCCGATGAAGCCATCGCCGAGGCGCCCGGCCATCTCGGCGGCCTTGTCGCCGGCGCCGGCGAAGTGGATGGGCGGGAGCTCCTCGGGGACGGTGTAGATGCGGGCGTTCTCGACCGTGTAGTGCTTGCCGTAGTGGGTCGTCAGCTCGCCCTTCCACAGCTCGCGGATGACTCCGACCGCCTCCTCCAGCATCTCCAGGCGCTGGTCGACGGGTGGCCAGCGGCTGCCGGTGATGTGCTCGTTGAGGTTCTCGCCCGATCCCACACCCAGGAAGAACCGCCCCCCGAACAGGTCGGCGGTGGTGGCGGCGGCCTGGGCGATTATCGCCGGGTGGATCCGGATGGTGGGGCAGGTCACGCCCGTGCCCACCTCCAGTCGTTCGGTGGCCTGGGCGATGCCGCCCAGCACGGTCCACACGAAGGCGCTGTGGCCCTGGTGGTCGACCCAGGGGTGGAAGTGGTCGGAGATTAGGGCGAAGCGAAAGCCCGCCTCCTCGGCCCGGCGGGCGTAGCCGATCAGGTCGGGGGGGCGGTGCTCTTCGCTCGAGAGTGAGTACCCAATTTCGGTCATACCGGCGTTCTTGCCCGCCCGTTCCAACCGAGAACCGAATTATCTACGGGTAGTTAGCCGCACCTTCAACGGGGGTAGAAGGCGCGCAGGGCGGGTCGAGCAGTGGCCTCGCGCACAACTCCGTTGTTTCCCAGGGAGGGGTTCGTCGTGGTTCGGGTGCTCGGCATCAACGCGGTCTTCCACGACCCCGCCGCAGCTCTGGTGGTCGACGGCCAGGTCGTCGCCGCCGCCGAAGAGGAGCGCTTCAGCCGCCGCAAGCACGGCAAGTCGCCCGTTCCCTTCTCCACGTGGGAGCTGCCCGAGCTGGCGGCGGCGTGGTGCCTGGCCGAGGCCGGGCTCGCCCCCGACGACGTCGACGCCGTCGCCTACTCCTACGACCCCCATCTCGCGCCGCCCCCGGCCCCGGACGGCGACGTCACCGCCGACGGCTGGGAAGGCCTGCGCACCCTTTATGCCTCGCGGGCTCCCCTGTTCCTCCAGACCGCACTTCCCGGGTTGGACCCGGCCTGCGTGCGCTACGTCCCCCACCACGTGGCCCACGCCGCGTCGGCTCACCTCGCCGCTCCTTACCCTTCGTCCGCAGTCCTGGTGCTCGACGGCCGGGGCGAGAAGGCCTCCCACCTGGCCGGGCACTCCCGCGACGGTGACCTCGAGATCCTGGCCGCCCAGGAGCTGCCCCACTCCCTGGGGCTGCTGTACGAGGAGGTCACCGAGCACCTGGGATTCCGCCGCTCGTCGGACGAGTACAAGGTGATGGCCCTCGCTGCGTACGGCGAGCCGTCCTTTCTCCCTGAGCTGCGTTCGGCGGTGCG
>DASUXN010000289.1:0-2938 GCA_036377875.1 Acidimicrobiales bacterium | reverse complement strand
GGGCTTCCTCGTCTTCGCCTTCCTGCTCCTCCACGTGGTCGACGTGTCGCTCGTGCGCTGGCCGTCGGTCTACGACCAGGTCCACGAGCTGTACGGGAACGTCCTGCTGCGCTTGTTCGAGGTCGGGCTGCTGTTCGCCCTGCTGTTCCACGCCTTCAACGGCCTGCGCATCATCGCCGTGGACTTCTTCCCGGGGGCGGTGCCCAACGAGCGGCGACTGCTGGGCGCGGCCGTCGGGCTCACCATGGTCGCCGGCATCCCCTCGGCGGTCGTCATCATGTGGCCGTTCGTCGAGGGCAGGTTCTAGCGGTGGCCACCAAAGCGAAGCCGCCCCGCCTCACGCCGCCCGTCCGACCCGGGGCCGAGGCCAAGTCGTGGCTGTTCATGCGGCTGTCGGGGCTCATGCTGGTCTTCTTCGCCCTCGTCCACTTCGCCATCACCCACGTCCTGAACGACGTGGTCGAGACCGACTACCGGTTCGTCGCCGACCGGTGGGCGAACCCGGCATGGCGGGTCTTCGACTGGATGCTGCTGGCGCTGGCCCTCTTGCACGGCGCCAACGGCGCCCGCTGGGTCATCGAGGACTACGTGCGCCGCCCCGGCCCCCGGGCGGCGGCCAAGACGCTGGCCTACGGGCTGACCGCCGCCATGTTGGCCTGGGGCACCTTTACCATCGTGACCTTCTGATGGACTTCGAGTACCCGCCCGAGCCCACGCCCGCGCCCGCGCCTCCTGCCGACGCCCAGTATCCCGCCCAACCGGCGAAGCGGCGGCCCAACGTGGTCGTTCTGCTCATCATCGCCGTGCTGCTGGTGGCGGCCGGTCTGGCCGCCCTCGCCCTGCGGGACGACGACGACGATGCCGCGGTGGTGGGGGCGCCCGCAGGGGAGGCCACTTCCACGACGGCGGCGGGAGGCGGGCCCCGGTCGCCGGGCACGGAGGGGCAGGTGTCGCCCGCCCAGCGGCGGGTGTTCGACGACCTGATGGACCAGGTGGCCAAGGTCCGGGGGCTGGAGTGGAGAGGCCCCCTCGACCTCGAGATCGTGTCGAACGCGGAGCTGGCCCGGCTCGTGCAGGAGTCCACCAACCGCGACGTCGACCCCGTCCAGCTCGCGGCCGAGGAGGCGACGCTGAAGCTGCTCGGCCTGATCCCCGACAACCTCGACTACAAGAAGCTCATCGACGACCTACTCGCCGAGCAGGTCCTGGGCTTCTACGACCCGGAGACCAAGGAGCTGTTCGTGGGCAGCGACGGCGGGAACGACATCGACTCCCGCACCCGCTGGGTGATCGCCCACGAGATGACCCACGCCCTCACCGATCAGGTCTTCGGCTACGGGCCGGCCACCATCGCCCTCGATAAGGAGGACCGGGCGGAGGAGCTGGCGGCTTACAGCGCTCTGCTCGAGGGCGACGCCACCCTGGCCCAGACGCTGTGGGCCCAGGAGCACCTGAGCCCGGCCGAGCAGGCCGCCCTGCTGCTGGGCGGGGGAGAAAGCGGCGTGGCCGTGTTCCTGCGGGCACCGCAGTACATCCAGCGGGCGCTGTTCTTCCCCTACAACGAGGGTCAGACGTTCGTCCAGGGCCTGTACGAGGACGGCGGCTGGGCCGCGGTCGACGCCGCCTACCGGAACCCGCCCACGTCGACCGAGCACATCCTCGACCCAGCGACCTACCGGGCCCGCCAACCGTCCGCCTCGCCGCCCCTGCCCGACGTGGCCTCGGCCAGCGGCTGCTCGGGGTTGAGGACCGGGATCCTGGGCCAGTTCGACATGCGAGCCCTCCTCGACGAGCACCTCACGGCCACCGAGGCGGGGCGGGCGGCCGAGGGGTGGAACGGCGACGCCTTCTCCCTGGTCCGCTGCGGGAGCACGCTCGGTTTCGTCGACCGTTGGCGCACCGACGGCAACACCGAGGCCACCCGCCTGGTCGAGGCCCTCAACCGCTGGGCCGGCCCGTGGGCGGGCAGCCGGACGACGACCCCGGCGGGAGACGGTCGCTTCAGCGGCCCGTCGGGCGCGGGCCGCATCGTCCGCAACGGGAACACCGTCGACCTCGTCCTCGCCGAGAACGCCGAGACCGTCGACCGCCTCGCCCGCGCCCTGGCCAGCTGAGCCGGCGCGCCGCCGTTAGGCGCTGTCGGTTGGTTCGACCGACTCGGCCGGCCGCAGGATGAGCTCGAAGGCGACCCAGACCGTGCGGGAGAACGGGTAGAAGACGACCGGGGCGATGATCGCCGCCACGAAACCGCCGGCGACGAACGGCCACAGGCTCTGGTCGGGGCGGGTGGCGAGCAGCCAGATGAGGGGGGCGATGCACAGCATCACCAGCAGCGCCTCGGCCACGGCCAGGTTGACCACGTAGGCGCCGAGGAAGAATCCCTCCTCCCGCTCGAACAGGTAGCCGCAGCGGGGGCAGCGCTGCTTCATGCGGAACCACGTCTCGTAGAGGTTCCCGCTCCCGCAGCGGGCGCAACGCTTGGTGAAGCCACGCCACAGCATCCGCCCGGCCGAGGTGCGAGCGACCGGGGAGGGCGCCGGCGAGCTAGCCGTCGATGTCTCCCAGGGCGGCCAGCACGTCGGAGTCGTCCAGGCTGGCGTCGGGGCCGTAGCCCACGACGAGCGTGCCGTGGGACTGGCACAGCGGGCAGACGAGGGCGAAGACGGCGAGCATGTCGTCGGGGTCGGAAGCCCCCTCCATGCGCTCCATGGCGTCGACCTGCATCTCCGACGCCGCGCTCTCCATCTGGCACCCCATACACAGCACGTAGCCGGCGGGACGGGCCGCCATCTGCACCCGGTACCCCTCGGCCTCGAAGGTGGCGATCAGCTCGGTCAGCGTCCTGTTGCTGGGATCCGCGGTTGCCATCAGCCCTCCTTGGCTCAGGCCGCCTGCTCCACGTCTTCGTCGTCCACCAGCAGGTCGAGGACGGCCGCCT
>DASUXN010000288.1:0-2155 GCA_036377875.1 Acidimicrobiales bacterium | reverse complement strand
CGTCGCCATGGAAAGGCCGACTGCGGCGACGGCCAGCATGGCCGCCACGACGAGGCGCAGCCCTCGTCGGCCCGTGCGCACGCGGGGTGTGCGGCTGTCGCCGTCCACCGCCGCGGTACTCGTGGGGTCGGCCGACTCGATGGGCAGCGGGGTGATGGCATGGCCCAGCTCGGCTTGGGCGGCCAGGAGCTGGCGGCCCAGCTGGGCCATGTCGCGCTGACGGTCGGCCGGTGCCTTGGCCAGGCCCTGTTCGAGGATGCGGCACAGCTGGTCGGGCACCTCCTGGAAGCGGAGGTCGGGCGGGGGCTCACACGCGATTCGGGCCATGGTGCCCATCAAGCTGTTGTCGGCCAGCAGGGCGAACGGGGGCCGACCGGCCACGAGGGAGAACAGGGTGGAGGCCAGCGAGTAGACGTCGGACGCCACCGTGGGTGCTTCCCCGGCCAGCACCTCGGGAGCGGCGTGCAGAACCGTGCCCACCAGGCCGGCAGAGGTGGCGCTCGTACCGCCGGGCAGTTGGGCGAGGCCGAAGTCGGCGACCTTGGGCTCGCCCAGCCGGGACAGAAGGATGTTCTCCGGCTTGAGGTCCCGATGGAGGATGCCGGCCCGGTGGGCCGACTCAAGCGCCCCGGCGACGAGGACGCCGAGCCGCAACACGTCGGCCACCTCCAACGGCCCGTGCTCGGCCAAACGGTGGGCCAGCGACCCGCCGTGGAGGTACTCCATGACGATGAACGGCCGCCCGTCCCCGCTGGTGCCGGCTTCGTAGACGGTGACGATGTTGGGGTGGCCCGAGAGCCCGCCGATGGCGGAGCACTCCCGCCGGAAGCTACGCAGGGCCGTCTCGTCGATGCGGCCGGATAGGACCTTGACCGCCACCTCCCGCTCGAAGGTGGGCTGCCACGCCCGGTAGATGGTGGCGAACCCGCCCCGGTCGACCTCCGCCAGGCGGCTGTAGCCGGGGATGTCCAGGTCAAGCGTGGTCACTGCGGATCCTCCTGAGGGCGGGGGGGCCGCCCAGCAGCACGACCGAGGCCAGCCCCAGGGCCACCGGCCAGAACAGCGCCGTCCCCCGGGTCGTCGCCCCATCTCCGCCGGCGCCGCCAGCCGGTGCTGCGGCGGCGACCAGCAGCGGGTCCGGTCCCGGTGACGCCCCGCCAACGGCCGTGGTCGCCGGTGTGCTCGTCGTCGTTCCGTCCTCGTCGATCGTCGGCCGCGTGAACGAGGGGAGTTGGACGGCTTCGGGCGCCCGCGCCGAAGTGGTGGTCGTGGTCGGCTCGAAGGGGTACTCGAGCACTGTCGTCACCGTCATCGGGCTGCTGCCGGTGTACGTCGGAGGCGGGACGGATTCGGGCACCGACCCGACCACCGGATCGAGGAAGAAGGGCTGGGTCACCGCGACACCGGTCGTCGGCGGGTAGGCCATGGCGGTTGTCGACGTCGTGGACGGAATCCCCGTCGTGGGTGGGGCCAGGGTCGTCGCGACAGTCACGACGGTCGTCGGGGACGAGGTCGGGGTCTGGCCCGCCGCCTTCCCGCCCGACGCGAGCACCACGCTCGCGACGAGGACAACGAGGAGCGGGCCGAGCAGGGCTCGGCCTGTGGTCGTGGACATGTGCTGCACCCTCCCCTGGGTCCGCCGTCAGCGCCTCTATCCCACCACCTGGAAGGGGCCGGGAAATCCGTGCTGACAGGCGTCTTGGGGCGGGGGTGCTACCACGACACCCCCACGGGTCAGGTGTCGAATAGAAGGTTGATGACCACGAACATCTCGAGGAAGGCCCCGACCAGCGTGCCCAGGGCGATGACGACGGCGGCGGAGGCGGCTCGGTCGTTGTCTAGGCCGACGGCCTGGTACAGCTTGTAGAGCCACACCCCATGCACGATGGGGATGGCCGGGGGGAAGATCGCCCCCAGCAGTATGGAGGCCGGGAGGGCGAGCACGGCCCGGGTGATCACGTCGGCCGATTTGGTGCCGTTTCGCTCGGACACGCTGCGCACGTGGAGCGTGGTACCCACCATCGAGCTCACGGCGGTGACCACGCAGCAGCAGCAACAGCAGCAGCACGTGGGCGTGGCCGGCGAGGCGGCCCGTCCGGGCGGGTCGAACTGGGTCGGCAGGCGGACCAGAGTCGTCGCCCCCGCCGCTGCCGTC
>DASUXN010000287.1:0-2559 GCA_036377875.1 Acidimicrobiales bacterium | reverse complement strand
CCAGGAAGGCGCGGCAGGCGTCGTCCTCGGACTCGAACCGGCTCGCCACCGTGTTCACCCCCCGCTCGAAGACCCCGATCTCCCAGCCTCGGACGCCCCTCCGCAGGTACAGGAAGTCGGGCGCGGGCGGCACGGGCTCGTGCACGCCGCCGATCTCGTAGATGCCCTCCGGCACCCCCGCCCGCCGCAGCGCGGCGTGCACCGACCGCGCGTCCACCCTCAGTTCGTGCGCACCAGGTAGCCGTTGGCCACCAGCCACATCACGTTCAGCGGTGCCGGGGCCCCCGGCAGCAGGGTCGCATCCAACTGGTACTGCACGCCCAGCCCCATCTGCTCGAACCACGGCGCGATGGGGCCGAGCCGCACCGGCAGGGGCCGGGCCACGCGGTACGTGTGGTAGTTGCAGGGATAGGCGGGATCGAACGTGTTCAGGCTCTGGGGTGGGATGGCCCGCCGCTCGTAGTCCGTGAGCAGGGGGGCCAGGAAGGCGCCGAACTCGCTTCCGAAGCGGTCGAGGGGCGACCCCACCGGCAGGGGCATCACGAACTTCACCGACCGGTAGTAGCCGCTGTCGGGCGGGAAGATGTAGCTCCCGCGCCCATCGTTGGCGGAGGGGTCCCAGTACTTGTCGAGGAACGCCTGGGCCGACAGGCCGCCGAACCGCTGCCAGTTGCGGACCATGCGGGCGACCGGCCCGGTGGCGGGGAGGTCGACCGGCCCCAGCCGCGGATCTCCATTGAAGGGGACGGTGCAGGCGACGGCGCTGCCGGCCGCGGCTGCGACCGGGGTCGAGACGGGCACCACCACCATGCACAGCGCCGCCGTGACGATGGCGGCGAGCTTCCTGGTCCGCGCCACACTCCACCTCCGATACGAGGCCAGAGCCCGCCCCTGGCGCCAGGCACAGCGTCGCGCTCCCAACGGGGCGTGACCAGCGCGTCCTGGATGGGCCAGAGTGGAAGGGTGCGGGCCCTCAAGCGCGTGTCATCGTGGCCCGTGCTCCGCCAGGCCCGTGGCGACCGCCTGGGCCGGGGCGAGGCGGTCCGCTCGGAGCGCACCGCCGCCCTCACCGCCCGCACCGAGACGGCCGACCGCGTCGTGCCGTCCGTCTGCCCCTACTGCGCGGTGGGCTGCGCCCAGCTCGTCTACGTGAAGGACGAGCAGGTCGTGCAGGTCGAGGGCAACCCCGACAGCCCCATCTCCCGGGGCCGCCTCTGCCCCAAAGGCTCAGCGACGCGCCAGCTCGTCACCGGGCCCGGCCGGGAGTACAAGGTGAAGTACCGCCGCCCCCACGGCACCGAATGGGAGGACCTCGACCTCGACCGGGCCATGGAAATGATCGCCGACCGGGTCCTCGCCACCCGGGCGGCCACCTGGCAGGACACCGACGGTCCCCACGGCCCACCCGTCCGCCGCACCCTGGGCATCGCCAGCCTCGGAGGAGCGACCCTCGACAACGAGGAGAACTACCTCATGAAGAAGCTGTACACGGCGCTGGGCGCGATCCAGGTGGAGAACCAGGCCCGCATCTGACACTCCGCCACCGTCCCCGGTCTGGGGGCATCGTTCGGAAGGGGAGGGGCGACCACCTTCCTGCAGGACCTGGCCAACGCCGACTGCATCGTCATCCAGGGCTCCAACATGGCCGAGTGCCACCCCGTCGGGTTCCAGTGGGTGATGGAGGCCAAGCTCCGGGGGGCCGCCGTTCTCCACGTCGACCCTCGCTTCACCCGTACCAGCGCCATGGCCTCACGCCACGTGCCCATCCGGGCCGGGAGCGACATCGCCTTCCTCGGCGGCCTCGTCAACCACGTCCTCTCCACCGGCCGGGAGTTCCGGGAGTACGTGGTGGCCTACACCAACGCCGCCACCATCGTGGACGAGCGCTTCGCCGACACCGAGGACCTCGACGGCCTGTTCTCGGGCTGGGACGAGGAGGCCCGCCGCTACGACCAGTCGACGTGGCAGTACGCCGGGGCGCCGGGCGAGCCCGACTCCGAGGTTCGGGGCGAGGCGTTCGGATACGGGGTCGACGCTCCCGCCGATCCCCCTACCGATCCCACCCTCGAGCACCCCCGCTGCGTGTTCCAGATCCTCAAGCGCCACTTCGCCCGCTACACGCCCGAGGTGGTCGAGGAGGTCTGCGGCGTGCCGGCGGGCCAGTTCGTCGCCGTGGCCGAGGCCCTGTGCGACAACTCGGGCCGGGAACGCACGTCGGCCATCTGCTACTCGGTGGGCTGGACCCAGCACACCGTGGGCGTGCAGTACATCCGCACCGCGGCGATCATCCAGCTGCTGCTCGGGAACATGGGCCGGCCCGGCGGCGGGATCATGGCCCTGCGCGGGCACGCCAGCATCCAGGGCTCGACCGACATCCCCACCCTCTACAACATCCTCCCCGGCTACCTGCCCATGGCCCACGCCGACCACCATCCGACGCTGGCCCGCTACCTCGAGGTCAACACCGCGAGGGCCGGCCTGTGGGGACACGCCGGCGCCTACATCGTCAGCCTCCTCAAGGCGTGGTGGGGCGACGCCGCCCAGCGCGAGAACGACTTC
>DASUXN010000286.1:0-7052 GCA_036377875.1 Acidimicrobiales bacterium | reverse complement strand
CGAACCGCACCGTCGCGGGGATGGTGGCCGTGCCTTCCTCCCCGCCGGCGTCACGGATGGGGGCGAGGGCCCGCCCCAGCTCGTCGGCGAGCTCGGCATCGAGCCGGTCGAAGAGGATCCCCGAAACCTCTTCGGCGCCGTCCACCTCGAGGGCGGCGAGGTCGGGGTCGTCCCCGTCGACCACGAGCTGGGCCCGTCCCTCCTCGGCCAGGCGGGTCACGTCGGTGTCCAGCCCGATGGCGTAGAGGCCCACGGCCGGGCCGTCGCGCAGCAGGCGGGGGACGCCGGGGATCGTCCGCAGAGCCCGGATGCCGTCGAACAGCACGACGATCGAGGGGGTGAAGTGCTCGACCCGATCGTCGCGGGCCATCGCCTGGCGGGCGTCGAGGAGGGCCAGCAGCTCCTTGACCCGTACGTCGCGCGTCGCCCGGTCGTTCCCGACCAGCGCGGCGGGCGCGCCCAGCTCGTCGGCTTGGAAGTGGGGCAGCCAGCGGCACCACTCCCAGTCGGGCCCGGCGTCGGCGTCGGTGAGGAGCACGAAACGGAGGTCGGTGGGGCTCCGCAGAGCGGCGAGCTGAGCCAGGAGCCACCGGGCCGCGGCCCGAGCGGAGGGCGGCGGGGCTGCCACCCCCAGCACGCCCGCCTCCGCCAGGTCCACCGCCACGGGCACGAGGATCTTGCGGGCCTCGGGCGGGCGGTCACCGCCTCTCGTGGTGAGCGTCACCGACGCTTCCCGTTCGGCCACGCCCACCCGGAGCACCAGGGCGTCGTCGTCGTGGGCCCGGCGTTCCCACAGCCGCCGCGTCGGCCCGGTGGCGATTCGCCGCAGAGCGGCGGGGTCGGGGAACTGGAGCCGGGCCTGTGCCACCTCCCGCTGCGCCAGCTCCAGAATGCGGGCTTCGGCCTCGGCCAGCTCGGCTCGGTACCGGTCGGCCTCACGGGCGGCCCGACGCGTCTCCCGCCGCCGGCCGGCGATGCTCGAAGTCGCCCCTACCGCCGCGCTGGTGAGGGCGAAGACGACGGCCAGGGGGCCGAAGATCACCGCACCGGGCGCCGCCACCGCCAGCGGCGTGACCACCTGGGCCCATTGGAACCCGGGAGCCTCTCGCTCGCCGGGGGCGCCGGGGAGCGTCACCGAGGGCGCCGCCCGCGACTGCCGGATGCGGGCGGGACGGTTGAACGCCCGGCCGCCCGCCTCGTCGGGACGCAGGTCGGCGTCGGCCCGCTCCGCGCTCCGGACCTCCAGGAGGCATGCCCCCACCTCAATGACCTGGCCGGGCGCCACAGGGACGGCCGTGGTCAGGCGGCGGCAGGCGACCCACGTGCCGTTGGTCGAACCCAGGTCTTCGACGACACATGTCCCACCCGTGACGGTCAACCGGCAGTGGATGCGCGACACCGTGTGATGCTCGAGACGGATGTCGGCGGTGGCCGACCGCCCGACGGTGACCGTCCCGGGCCGCAGCGGCCACGACGCCCCGCCGTGAGGGCCACCGACCACGGCCAGCTCCAGGCCTTCCCGGTGCGCACGGGGTGTCGCGGGGAAGCCGAAGGTCACCACGTCCCCGTCGAGGAGCGCGCTGTCGGCCAGGCGACCGTGGCGGCCGAGCGGAGAGCCTCGGACGAACGGTTCGCCCGGCACCAACCCGGCCAGCGCGCTGACCAGCTCGGCGACCGGCGTCTCCGGGTCGGCGCGCAGGACCGCGTGCTCGGTTCGGCCCGACCGCAGATCGAGGAGCTGGAGGTTCAGCCGCACCCAAGGCCCCTCGAGCGCTGCCTCTTCACCGACACCTCCCGCCGACCTGGGTGGTCCCTGACCACGCTACCCGGCGAGGATCAGACGTCGTCCCACAGCGACCCCTGCCCGTCGTCGCGCACCAGCCGGGGCACGCCGTCCCAGGGGATGTGGTCCATGAACACCCACGCCCGGCGGTGGATGGACGTGGGCCCCCACGCCGCCAGCGCCGCCTTGTGGCGGGGGCACGGGTAGCCCTTGTTGAGGTCGAAGTCGTAGCCCGGGTAGTGGACGGCCTCGGCCCGCATGATGCGGTCGCGGGTGACCTTGGCCAGCACCGACGCGGCGGCGATGGAGAGGCAGTTGGCGTCCCCCTTGATCAGCCGCTTGACCCTGGGCGCGCCGACGAAGTCCCAGTTGCCGTCCACGAGCACCACGTCGGGAACCAGGCCTAACCCCTCGATGGCGCGGCGGGCGGCGAGCTTCTGGGCGGCGGACATACCGAGCTCGTCGCACTCCACCTGGCTGGCGTGGCCCACCGCCCATGCCGCGCACCACTCCGCCACCCGGGGGAACAGCTTCTCCCGCTCCGGCTCGGTGAGCATCTTCGAGTCGCGCACCTTGTAGACCCGCTTGTCCTTGGGGAGGACCGCCGCGCCCACCGAGATGGGCCCCGCCCACGACCCGCGGCCGACCTCGTCCACCCCCACCACGACCTCGCAGCCCTCGTCCCAGAAGGCGCGCTCGGTGGAAAGGCTGGGGACTACCTGCTTGCGCACCACCGGCGGCCGCACGGGCCGCAGCGGAGGCGCGGCGATGAGCGCCATCGCCGCCGACCATACCTCCCATCACGCCGCTGACGGGCTACTTCAGCCGCACCCCGGCCGGACCTTCCACCACCTGGCCGACGGGGACGAACCCGGCGGCGGCCAGGCCGGCGTCTGCCGCGTGTTCCGGGGGAACGGCAGCGAGCAGGCCGCCCGAGGTCTGGGGGTCGAAGCAGAGGTTCACGAGGGCGTCGTCGGCGGCGCCCACGTCGACCTTGTCCCCCAGGTAGGCCCGGTTGCGGGCGTCGCCGCCGGTCACCACGCCCCGCTGGGCGGTGGCCAGCGAACCCGGGTACAGCGGCAACGACGCCGAATCGATCTCGATCGTCGCCCCCGACCGTTCCGCCATCTCCCACGAGTGCCCGACCAGGCCGAAGCCGGTCACGTCGGTGACGGCGTGGGGCGGTTCGGGCAGGGCGGACAGGGCCTCGGCCGCGCCCCGGTTGAGCCGGCGCATGTTGAGGATGGCCATGGCCTTGTCGTCGTCCTCACCGCCCGCCAGCAGGATCCCCGTCCCCAGCGGCTTGGAGAGGAGGAGGACGTCGCCGGGGCGGGCCCCCGCCTTCGTCCACACTCGGTCGGGGTGGACCAGCCCCTGCACGGCCAGCCCGAAGATGGGCTCCTCGGAGCGGATGGTGTGCCCGCCGGCCACCACTCCTCCCGCCTCGCTGACGACCTCGGCGGCGGCGGCCAGGATGGCGGCCACTGCTTCCACCGGCAGCCGCTCCGGGAAGGCGGAGATGTTGAGGGCCATCACCACCCGCCCCCCCATGGCGAACACGTCGCTGCAGGCGTTGGCGGCGGAGATGGCGCCGAAGTCGGCCGGGTCGTCGACCAGCGGCGGGAAGAAGTCGGTGGTCGACACCAGGGCGGCGTCGTCGGACAGGCGGTAGACGGCGGCGTCGTCGAACGGCGCCAGCCCCACCAGCAGCGACGGGTCGGGCAGGGCGGCGGCCAGGGTCTTCACCAGCCCCGACAGCGGCGATCCCCCCCACTTCGCCGCGCAGCCGCCACAACTCGTCCATTCCGTCAGCTTCAATGCACTGGTCACGCGCGCCAGTATCGCCGCGCCCGCTTCCCTATCCGGCGTGACCCTCTACCTGTTCGGTGTGATGCTGTCGTTCAACCCGTCGGCCAGGAGGTTCACCGCCACTACGGCGATGGCCAGGGTCGCCCCCGGGAAGACCGACATCCACCACGCCACCCGGATGAAGCGCTGGGCGTTGGAAACGAGAAACCCGAGGCTCATGACGTTGGCGTCGCCCAGGCCGAGGAAGCTGAGGCTCGCCTCGAGCAGGATGATGCGAGAGGCGAGCAGGGCGATGACGACCACCGCGGCCGGCACCACGTTGGGCAGGACGTGGCGCGTGAGGATGCGCAGGTTGGTGGCGCCCAGCGACCGGGCCGCCTCCACGAACTGGCGCTCGCGGATGGACAGGGCCTCGGCCCGCACCACCCGCGCCAGCAGTGGCCACGACGTCAGGCCCAGCACGAGGATCATGTTCTTGAAGCTCGACCCGAACAGAGCGAGAACGAGCAGCACCAGGAAGAACCGCGGGATCGTCTGGAACAGCTCGGTGAAGCGCATGAGCACGTCGTCGACGAACCCGCCCCGGTAGCCGGCGATCGCCCCGATCAGGAGCCCCAGAGCGGTGGCGATCAGTACCACCCACAGCACGACCACGGCCGACGTGTGCAGCCCGTGGATGATGGCATCGACCAGGTCGCGGCCCAGGTTGTCGGTCCCGAAGCGGTGCTGGGCCGTCGGGCCCTGCAGCGGCGTTCCGGCGAAGGCGAACGGGTCGCCGGGCGACAACCTCCCCGCCAGCAGCCCGATGGCCACGAGAACGGCGGTCAGGACCAGGCCGATCATCCCCGCCGGGTGGCGCACGAAGCGGCGCAGGGCCAGCCGCCGTTGCGACAGGTCCTCCGGCTGGCCACCGGGAAGGAGAGGGTCGCCCAGGGCGACCGGCAGGTCAGCGGAAACGGATGCGGGGGTCGATCCAGGCATAGACCAGGTCCGTGAGGAGGTTGGCGAGCACGACACTGAAGGCGACGACGAGCACCAGTCCGAGCAGGACGGGGTGGTCCCGGTTGTCGGAGGCCTGGAGCAGCAGCCGCCCCATCCCCGGCCAGCCGAACACCGTCTCCACCAGCACCGCGCCGGAGAACAGCGAGCCGATCCGCCCGCCGATGACGGTGACGACGGGGAGCAGGGCGTTGGGCAGGGCGTGGCGGATCAGCGAGCGATTGGGCGAGAGCCCCTTCGACTTGGCGGTACGGACGTAGTCGGCCGCGTTCTGCTGGATGAGGCCGGTGCGGGCGACGCGGGCCACGAGGGCGATCTCGGACACGGCCAGCACCAGCGCGGGCAGCACGAGGTGGTGGGCGACGTCCCGGTAATGGGCCCAGCCGGAGTAGTCGGCCCGGGCGTCCGTCATCCCCTGGATGGGGAACCAGCCCAGCTCGAAGGCGAGCCACAGCAAGGCCAGTTGGGCGAGCCAGAACACGGGCAGGGCGTAGCCGAGAAGGGCGCCGGTGGTGATGCCCAGGTCGAGGTAGCGAAATGGGCGCTTGGCCGCCAGCAATCCGAAGGCGAGCCCCGCGAGGCTGGATACGACCAGGGCCGAGCCCATGAGCAGCAGCGTCGCCGGCATCCGGTCCCAGATGAGCGTCGACACCGCCTGGCCCTGGGCGAACGACACGCCCAGGTCGCCGACCAGCACGTTGCCCACATAGGTCCGGAACTGGGCCCACATCGGCTGGTCCAGCCCGAACTTCTCCCGCATGAAGGCGTAGTAGGCCTCGTCACCGTTCCCGCTGGCTACCGCGTCGACAGGATCGCCGGGCGCCAGGTGGACGATCACGAAGGTGATGACGATGATCGCCGCCACCGCAGGGATCACCTGGAGCAGCCGGCGGATGAGGTACTGGAGGCTCATGCCCTCCCCCGCCCGGCCCGGCCGACTGCCGGTTCAGGGCCGGCAGTACGCGCCTTCGGCAAAGAGCCCCGTGTTCTGGAGGTTGAACCCCGTGCAGTTGGACGCCCACGCCCGGGTGTTGGTCGACTCGATGAGCCAGATGTAGGGCAGGTCGCGAACCGCCAGCTGCTGGATCTGCTGGAACAGCTGCTGGCGCCGGGCCGCCTCGGGCTCGGCCGTCGACTGGTCCCATAGGCGATCCATCTCCGGGTTGCTGTAGCCGGCGGCGTTGGTGAACGCCGTCGAGCTGATGATCTGGCTCGAGTGGTACTGGCGGCGCACACCGATCTGCGGGTCGGCCTCGTTGCAGTAGGAGATCGCAGACGTGTCGAACTGGCGGTCGCGGAACACGTTGGCCGTGAGCGTCGGGTTGTCCTCCTGCTTCGTCTCCACCTCGACGCCCACCGTCCGCCACTGCTGGCGGAGGGCCTGGCCGTAGTCGATCTGCTGGCCGGAGAAGCCGTGGTAGTCGATCCGGAACTCGGTGCCGTCGGGCACGTCCTGGACGCCCCGCGCCACCCGGATGCCCCCCTCGTCCTTCCAGCCCGCCTGGTCGAGCAGCGTGCGGGCCCGCGCCTGGTCGAAAGCGGGAAGGGTGATGCCGGTGGCGCGGGCCACGGGGATGGCCGAGTGGATGGGCTGGGTGGCCACCTTGCCCTGGCCGAACTGGATCTGGTCGTAGGCCTGCTGGCGGTTGGTGGCGTGCCACAGGGCCTGGCGGACACGTATGTCGTTGAAGAAGGCGGTTCGACCCGGGGCCGGGCGCAGGTTGAAGGCGACAGTCAGCACGCAGTTGCCGCCACCGGGACCGCGGGGCGCATCCGCGAGAGTGATGTTGCGATCGCCGCGCAGGATGGAGAGGTCGGAAGGCTGCACGTTCCATGCCCAGTCGGCCTCGCCGTTCTGGAGGGCGAGCGTCCTGGTGCCCTGGTCGGCGATGAACCGCTCGACGATGCCGTCGAGGTAGGGCAGGCCTTCACGGAAGTAGGTGTCGTTGCGGGCCAACCGGATCTCGTTGGCGTCGGCCGACACGAACTTGAACGGCCCCGTGCCCACGGGCGCCCGGTTGGCCGGGCAGCCGGGCACGGTCGAGATGTCGCTGCACCCCTCGTAGACGTGCTTGGGGATGATCGGCGCCTCGGTCACGTTGAGCTGCTGGAGCAGCGGCGCGTACGGCGCCGAGAAGGTGAACACCACCGTGCGGGGATCGGGCGACTCCACCTTCACCTGGGCGGCGTTCATGGACGCCGCGGTACGGGAGTGGAACCGCAGGAGGGCGTTGTTGAACGTGAACACCACGTCGTCGGCAGTGAGGGGCCGGCCGTCGTGGAAGCGGACGTTGTCGCGCAGGGTGAAGCGGTAGACGGCCCCGTTCTGCTCGACGGTCCAGCTGGCGGCCAGCTCGGGCACGGGCTGGCCCTGGTTGTCGAGGCCCACGAGCCCGTTGAACATCGGCTCGGCGGCAGTGTGCACACCACCGTTGGAGGTGACCGCAGGGTTCAGGTTGCC
>DASUXN010000285.1:0-3635 GCA_036377875.1 Acidimicrobiales bacterium | reverse complement strand
CACCAAGGCCGGTCCCGCCGTCAGGAAGGCGCCCGCCGTCAAGAAGGCGCCCGCCGCCAAGAAGGCGCCGGCCGCCCCCCGCGGCGCGGGCAAGAAGGCGGCCGCTCCCATGACCGCGGCCGAGGCGGTCGCCCAGGCCCGCGCCACGCTGGCCAAGAAGGCGTCCACCAAGAAGGCCGCCCGCCCCCGGAAGGCCCCGCCCGCCTAGAGGGTGCCGAAGGGTCCGTCAGTCGGAGGCGACTGCGACCAGCACGGTGGCGGGCTCGGCGTCCACCAGCACGGCGTGGCCGGTGGCGTCGGGCGGCAGCGATGCCACCGCTTCGAGCGACACGGCCAGCACCTCGCCCGCCACCCAGGCCCGGTGGGCGGCCAGGGCGGCGGTGACACGGGGACCGGCGGCGACCTGCACGCGGATGCGGTCGGTGATGCGCAGGTCGAGTTGCTTGCGCAGGTCGTTGAGCTCCCGGGCCAGCTCCCGGGCCACCCCCTCGTTGCGCAGGGCGTCGTCGACTTCGAGGTCGAGGGCCACCGCCCAGCCACCCTCCTGAGCCACCGCGAACTCCTCGTGGTGACCGGCCCGCACCTCCACGTCGCCCGCCTCCAGCCGCTCGCCCGCCACCTCGACCCAGCCCTGGGCTTCGAGGTCGCGCCGGACGGCGGACCCGTCGGCGGTGGCCAGGGCCTGCTTGACGGCGTTGACCTTGGGCCCGAGACGGGGACCGAGGGCGCGGAAGTTGGGCACGACCGTCCACGTGATGAGGTCGGCCAGCGAGTCCACCTGCTCGAGCTGCTTCACGTTCAGCTCGTCGCGGATCTCGGCGGCCACGTCCTCGCTCAGCTCCACCCCCGGGTGCAGCAGCAGGGCCCGGCGCAGGGGCTGGCGCAGCTTGGTGCCGGCGTCGGTCCGGGCTGCCCGGCCCAGCCCCACCAACCGGCGGGCGGCGGCCATGTCGTCGGCCAGCGCCTGATCGGGCTCGCCCGACGGCTCCGGCCAGTCCGACAAGTGGACGGACGTTTCGCCCGTGAGCCGTACGTACAGCTCGTCGGCCAGGAAGGGGCAGAACGGGGCCAGCAGCTGCGCTGTTCCCACCAGGCAACGGTGCAGAGTGGCCAGGGCCTGCCCCGAGCCGTCCGACCCCCAGAAGCGGGGGCGGGAGCGGCGCACGTACCAATTCGACAGGTCGTCGACCAGGGCGGCCAGCGACCCGGCCGCGGCCAGCCCGTCGAAGCCGTCCAGGCTGGCGGTGACCGAGACCACCGCCGCGTCGAGCCGATCGAGCACCCACCGGTCGAGCACGTGGGCCGGCGACGCCTCGGCCTCCTCAGCAGACGGCTCCCAGCCCTCGATGTCGGCGTAGGTGGCGAAGAAGGCGAAGACGTTCCACAGGGTGAGCAGCGTCTTGCGGGTGGCCTCGCGGATGCTCTCCTCGTAGACCCGCCGGTTGGTCCACGGCGACCCGGCCGAGAAGAAGTACCAGCGCAGGGCGTCGGCCCCGAAGTTGTCGAAGACGTACCACGGGTCGATGACGTTGCCCTTGGACTTGGACATCTTGGCCCCGAACTCGTCCACCACGTGGGCCAGGCACACCACGTTGAGGTAGGGCGTGCTGTCGAAGGCCAGCGTGTTGGCCGCCAGCAGCGAGTAGAACCAGCCCCGGGTCTGGTCGATGGCCTCGCAGATGAAGTCGGCCGGGAACTGCGGCGGCCTTCCCGCCTCGCCGTCGTCGCCTGCGAACGGGAAGTGGTGCTGGGCCGAGGGCATCGACCCCGAGTCGAACCAGGCGTCGAGCACGGGCGCCAGGCGGCGGGCGGGCTGGCCGCAGCCACCGGCCGGGCAGACCACCTCGACGTCGTCCACGTAGGGCCGGTGGGGATCGAGGGCCGACAGGTCGCGTCCCGCCAGCTGGCCCAGCTCGGCCAGCGAGCCGACGCACGTGTCGTGGCCGTCCGGGCAGCGCCAGATGGGCAGGGGCGTGCCCCAGTAGCGGTCCCGGGACAGGGCCCAGTCGATGTTGTTCTCCAGCCAGTCGCCGAAGCGGCCGTGCTTGATGTGCTCGGGGAACCAGTTGATGCGCTCGTTCTCCCGCAGGAGGTCGGCCTTGCGCGCCGAGGTGCGCACGAACCACGAGTTCTTGGCCCAGTAGAGAAGGGCGGTGCCGCACCTCCAGCAGTGGGGATAGGAGTGCAGGTACGGCTGCTCGCGCACGAGCAGGCCCCGCGCCGCCAGGTCGTCGATTATCGAGCGGTCGGCCGCCTTGACGCCCATGCCCTGCCACGGCGGCACCGACGCGTCGAACGCCCCGTCGGGCCCGACCGGGTTCACCACGGGCAGGGCGTGCTCCTTGGCCGCCTCCATGTCGTCGGCGCCGAAGGCGGGCGCGAGATGGACGATGCCCGTGCCCTCGTCGGTGGTGACGAAGCCGGCGGGCACGACCCGCTGCCCCCGCTCGTCCATGGGAACGAAGTCGAACGGCCGCTGGTAACGCCAGCCGACCAGCTGCGAGCCCGGCCAGCGCTCGACCACCTCCGCCCCCTCGGGGGCGAGGCCCGCCGCCATCACCAGGTCGCGGCCGCCGCCACTGCGTTCGGGCCACGCTGGCCCGGAGGACCGCACCCGCACGTACTCGATGTCGGGCCCCACGGCGGCGCCGGTGTTGGAGATCAGCGTCCACGGCGTGGTCGTCCACACCAGCAGGTCGTAGTCGGCGCCCTCCACGGGGAAGCGCACGTATATGGAGGGGTCGGTCACGTCCCGGTAGGCGCCGGGCTGGCCCAGCTCGTGGGAGGACAGGGCGGTGCCGCAGCGGGGGCAGTAGGGGACGACGCGGTGGCCCTCGTAGAGCAGACCTTGGTCGTGGAGGCGCTTCACCAGCCACCAGACCGACTCGACGTATTCACCGTCCATCGTCCAGTAGGTGTCCCGGGTGTCGATGGAGACGCCCGACCGCTCGGTGAGGGCCACGAAGTCGCCCACGTAGCGGCGGACCGACTCGCGACAGCGCCGGTTGAACTCCTCGATCCCGAACCGCTCGATCTCGTTCTTGCTGGACAGGCCCAGCTCCTTCTCGACCTCGATCTCCACGGGCAGGCCGTGGCAGTCCCAGCCCCCCTTGCGGGGGACGTCGTTGCCGCGCATGGTGTGGAACCGGATCCACAGGTCCTTGAAGGCCCGGGGCCACACGTGGTGGAGGCCGGGACGGGCGTTGGCGGTGGGCGGGCCCTCGTAGAAGATCCACGGCGATGATCCCTTGCGCAGGGCCTTGACCTGCTCGAAGAGGTCGCTCTCGCGCCAGCGCTCGAGAGTGCGCTGCTCGAGGGCGACGAAGTCCGCCTGGTGGTCGACAGGGCCGAACGGCATGGCGCCCAGCGTAAATGAGGGATCCGGACTTGCCCGCCGGAAAAACCTCTACCCTGGCGACCCCATGGATGTCAGCGACCTGTACCGAGCCGAGGGCGAGGACGCCGTCGTGCTCCACGTGCACGTCCAGCCGGCGGCGGGGCGGACGGCGGTCGTGGGGCGGCACGGCACCTCCCTCAAGATGCGGGTGGCGGCCGCGCCCGAGGGCGGGCGGGCCAACGAGGCGGTGGCGGCGCTGCTGGCCGAGACGTTCGGCGTGAAGACGGCCGACGTGGAG
>DASUXN010000284.1:0-2354 GCA_036377875.1 Acidimicrobiales bacterium | reverse complement strand
TGGCCGTACCAGAAGTAGTCGATCTCCGGGCAACCGGGGAACAGGGCCCGGCTGGCGGCGATGGCCACCCCCTCGGAGAACGCCACCCAGGCGGCGTGGTCGGTGGGCGGCGTCGTGCCCAGGGCCAGCTCGTGCCAGGCGTGGGTGGTCTCGTGGGCGGTGAGGATGCGGGAGCCCTCGGGCGACTGGAACCACTCCAGGCAGTGGAAGACGGCCACCTCGTCGTGCAGCCGGCCCACGGCGGCGTTGGTGGTGAACGTCCCCACCATGAGCACGTGCAGGGGCGAGCGGTCGGCGGGCAGGCCCAGCAGATCGGGCAGGCCGGCTTCGACGGTCTTGATCGCCTCCCGGACGATGGGCGCCGCCTCCTCCGCCTTCTGGCGCACCCGGGCCAGCTCCCGCACGATGGCAGCCCGGCCCGACGGTGAGCCGTGGGTGGCGTAGAAGGCCTCGAAGACGTCGGGATAGACGGCCTCGTACTTCTCCTTCCAGATGGACTCCCGCATGAAGGGCGTCTCGAGGGCGGCCTTGCGGGCGTAGGCCTCGAATCCAGCCATGGTGTCGAGCATGCGCGGCATCGGTCGATCAGTCTCGCGCACCCGCCGCGGTCCGCTGTCCCAACCGGTGCACGGCTTGTTCAGACCCCTTTCCTCAGCTTTTACACAAGATTTCCCCTCTTGTGCTGTTCCATGATGTTTCATACAGTGTCGGGAGGTCGGGGGCGGCGAGCAGAGCGGAGCGCGTGGACATGGCGGGAATGGCTGAAGCCACAGTTGCGGTAAGGCCGGACCAGGCGCCTGCGAACGGGCACCGGCGTCCGACGGCGGGCCGGCGGCGAACGGTCCCAGGCGGTCGGGCGGTGCTCGGCGGCCTTCTGGTGGCGGCGTCTGTCGTCGGCCTGTTCTACGCGTCGAGCCGCTCCGACGCCGGCCCTGAGCGCACCTACGTCGTTGCGAGCCGGGCCGTCCCTCCCGGGGCGAAGCTGGAGGCGGCCGACCTCGGGCGCCTCGCCATCGACCTACCGGCGGCAACCGCGGGCCGGGCCTTCACCGACGCACGCCCATTGGTGGGCGCCACCGTCATCGCCCCGCTGGCCGAAGGCGAACTGGTCCAGGCCAGCGCGGTGGTCGCCAAGCCCAGCGACCCGTCCAGCCGGGAGGTGACCTTCGCCGTGTCGGGCACCACGCTGGCCCAGGGGCTGGAGCCGGGCGAGCGCATCGACGTGCTCGCCACCTACGGCTCGGGCGACGACGCGTTCACCACCGTCGTGCTGCGGTCGGCGCTGCTGGTGGGCCTCGACCGGGGCGAGCGCCCGAGGGTGGGCGACAACCGTGACGCGGCGGTGACCGTCGCCTTGGCCGAGCCGGCCGACGCCGTGGCCGTGGCCCACGCCGTGCAGCTGGCCAAGCTCACCGTCGTACGGGCCACGGGCGCCGAGCCCTACCCGGGCGCCGTTCCCACCTTCCGCCAGGCTCCCGCTTCCTCCGCCCCCGGGCGGCCCTGAGTGCCGGGCGAGCGCTTCGTCGTCCTCGGGCTGGCGCCGGCACGGGCGGGGTGGTTCCGTTCCGTCGGCAGTTGGGCCAATTCAGGCGCTCTGCCCGCGGAGTTCGTGAAGTGCCTGTCGGCCGAGGAGGTGGGCGCCCGGCTGGCGTCGGGCCGGCCGTTCTCCGCCCTTGTGGCCGATGGCTGCCTGCCGTCCGTCGACCGTGATCTCGTCGCCCGGGCGTCGGCGGCGGGCTGCGCCGTCTTCGTCGTGCACGACCGCCGGGTGGTGCGCGACTGGTCGTCGCTCGGTGTGGCCAAGGTCCTGGGAGCCGATTTCGGGCGCGAGGAACTGCTCCACGCCCTCTCGGCGCACGCCCGGCTCGTGCAGCGCAGCTCGGCCCGGGCCGACGAGGCGGTCGGGCGTCCGGTCACGGGCGGCTGGCGGGGCGCGGTCGTGGCCGTCACCGGCCCGGGTGGCACGGGGGCGTCGACCGCGGCCATGGCCCTCGCCCAGGCTCTGGGCGACGACGTGCGCCAAGCCGGCATGGTCCTGTTGGCCGACCTGAAGCTCCACTCCGAGCTGGCCATGCTGCACGACGTCGGGGACGTCGGTCCGGGCGTGCAGGAGCTGGTCGAGGCCCATCGGGCCGGCCTGCCGTCGACCGACGAGGTGCGCAGCCTCGTGGTGTCGCCCGAGGGACGGCCGTACTCGCTCCTCCTCGGCCTGCGGCGGGCTCGGTTCTGGCCGGCCCTGCGGCCCCAGGCGTTCGCCGCCGCCTTCGAGTCGCTCGAGCGGGCCTATCGGGTCGTCGTGTGCGACGTCGACCCCGACGTCGAGGGCGAGGAGGACGGTGGGTCGCTCGACGTCG
>DASUXN010000283.1:0-2131 GCA_036377875.1 Acidimicrobiales bacterium | reverse complement strand
GCACCGTCGAATGCCTCTCGATCGAGGGCCGGGCCGCTCCCGTGGCCGACGAGGCCGGCCAGGACCTGTGGATCGAGCGCTACCTGGCCAAGTACAGGCCGATCGCCCCTGACCTGACCGCCGACTTCATCCGCCAGAACGTGCTGGTGGAGTTCGAGCCCGAGCGGGCGTTCGCGGTGATCGAGACCGAGGAGGAATTCTCCACTCGGGCCACTCGGTGGGTCTTCGGTTAGATCTCGGGCTTGATGTCGACCACCGGCGTGCCGTCCACCGCCTCGATGCCCGAGACCCTCACCCGCACGCCGTCCACCCCGAGGATCTCCACGGGATGGAGCCCGATGGGGTTGGGCCGATCGGCCGAGCGGGTGCTGAACACGCCCCGCAGCGGCTGGGAGAGGTCGTCGCGGGGATGCACTCGCAGCGTGTCCCGGTCGGCCCGGTCGAGCCAGGTCAGCACGATCACCCGATCCCCGGGCCTGAGGTCGGCCAGGCCGTCGAGAAAACCGGGCTCGAGGACCACGACCGCCTCGGGCGCCCCCTCGTCGCCCTGCTTGGGCGCCGCCGTGGGGTCGGTCAGCGGCGACTCGATCCGCCCGACCGGACTCAGTTCGAACACGTCCCGCCCGACGATACCGGCTAGCAGCCCCCACCCGGGGTGGGGCGGTCGGGGATGGTGGGGTCGTCGACCTCGATGTGGACGTGAGGCCAGGGCGGGACGGCCGCCCCTTCCTCGACCTGGGAGGCGAACGGGAGGCGCGTCGCCCGGGATGCGACCACGGTCACGCCCGCCTCGACCCGCATGCCCGGCCGCTGGCGCACCCCGTCGATGTGCAGGAGCTTGACCTCCCAGCCGGGGTGGCCGTCGGGCTCGATGATCAGGAAGTCGTCGGAGTGCTTGCAGTACAGCACGTAGGTCCCCGAGTAGAGGACGGTGCCCGTCACGGGTGACCGGATCTCGGCGTCAGGGTCGACCTGGACGTCGGCTGCCCCCATGGAGTTGGTGTCCCGGCTGCGGCCCTCCATCACGAACCAGGCGGCCGACGTGGGCAGCGGTTCGAGGACCCGGGCGCCGTCGAGATTGGACTCGTGGTACCCGATCCGCTCCACCCGGCTCGCGGGGTGGAGAAGGGTGACCCCGCCCACGCTGGCGAAGGGCGTGTAGTTCTGCTGGTACACCCGCCGCCCGGCGGCCACGACCACGGTCGTCGTGGTCGTCGGAGTCGTGGTGGTGGTCGTCGTCGACGTGGAGGTCGTGGTGGGCGGCGGCGACGTGGTCGAGGAGGTGGTGGTCTTCTCTGCGCCCCCCGCGATCAGCGCACCCTCGCCTCCGTCGGCCCGGGCGCACGACGCGGTCAGGGCGATCACCGCCACCAGCCAGATCGTCTTCCGCATGTCAGTAGGCCTTGGCCACCGTGGCCACCAGGCCGGCATCGGAGGACGACTCGGGCAGCCCGCCGTCCTCCCGCTGGAGGCAGCGGACGGACACGGCCGACGCGTTCAGGTCCTTCTCGGCTTCTCGGACCACGTCCCAGGGGACGCGGGCGAAACCCGTTCCCGCCGCCTCCCGGGCGTCGTCGACCGACCACACCTCGGCCGTCCGCTCCTCGCGCCGGGCCAGGGCCGCGTCGTGCAGGGCGGATTGGATCTCGTCGAGCAGGGCGGTGACGCGAGCCGTCACTCCGTCGAGGGCGACCTGTTCCTTGGCCTTGTCGTCCCGCCGCACGACCGTCACGACTCCCTCGGCCAGGTCGCGGGGGCCGACTTCCACCCGCACGGGGACCCCCTTCAGCTCCCAGTCGACGCTGCGGCGGCCGAACGACGTGCCGGTCCGGTCGTCGAGCTCGACCCGCACGCCCGCCCCGGTCAGCTCGGCGGCCAGCGCGGCGGCCGCCTGGCCCGCCCCGCTCTCGCCCTTGACCAGAACCACCACGACCTGGACGGGCGCCAGCCGGGGCGGCAGGCGGAGGCCGTCGTCGTCGCCGTGGGCCATGATCAGCGCCCCGATCAGCCGGGTCGTGACGCCCCACGACGTCTGCCAGGCGAACTCGTTGGCGCCCGTCGGGTCCTGGAACTGGATGCCGAACGCCTTGGAGAAGTTCTGCCCCAGCTCGTGGCTCGTGCCCATCTGCAG
>DASUXN010000282.1:0-2011 GCA_036377875.1 Acidimicrobiales bacterium | reverse complement strand
TGTCGTGCTGGGTGATCGAGGGCGCGCGCGACGGGCGCCGCGTCGCCGAGCTGATGGACGCGGGCCGCCGCGTGCTGACGCGCGACGAGGTCATGGAGGGCGTGCCCGAGATGGTCTCCGAGGTCCAGGTCGAGGCGACGTTCCCCGACGGGACCAAGCTGGTTACCCTCCACCAGCCCATCTCATGACGGTGCCCGGCGAGGTGCTCCTCGGCGACGGGGTGGTGACGATCAACGCCGGGCGGCCGGTGACCACGCTGGTGGTGGTCAACACCGGCGACCGGCCGGTGCAGGTCGGTTCCCACTACCACTTCGCCGAGGCCAATCCGGCGCTGTCGTTCGACCGCGACCAGGCCTGGGGGCAGCGACTGGCGGTTCCCGCCGGCACCGCGGTGCGCTTCGAGCCGGGGATCGACCAGCGTGTGGACCTGGTGCCGCTGGCCGGCGCCCGGTTCGTGCCCGGGCTGCGGGGCGAGACCGGCGGTTCCCTCGACGCCCGTGGTTGAGCTCTCCCGCTCCCGCTACGCCCTGCTGTACGGCCCGACGGCGGGGGACCGCGTCCGCCTGGCCGACACCGACATCCTCATCGAGGTGGAGGAGGACCGTTGCGCCGGCGGTGACGAGGTGGTGTTCGGCGGCGGCAAGGTGATCCGGGAGTCGATGGGCCAGGGCCGGGCCACGCGGGCCGAGGGCGCTCCCGACACCGTCATCACCGGGGCGCTGATCCTCGACCACTGGGGAGTGGTGAAGGCTGACGTCGGCATCCGGCAGGGGCGCATCGTCGCCCTGGGCAAGGCCGGGAACCCCGACACGATGGACGGCGTGGACCCGGCCCTCGTCATCGGGCCCTCCACCGAGGTGATCGCCGGCAACGGCCGCATCCTCACCGCCGGCGCCATCGACTGCCACGTCCACCTGATCTGCCCACAGATCCTCGAGGAGGCGCTGGCGTCGGGCATCACGACCGTGATCGGCGGCGGCACCGGGCCGGCCGAGGGCACCAAAGCGACGACCGTCACGCCCGGGGCCTGGCACCTGGCCCGGATGATCGAGGCCCTCGACCCGTGGCCGGTGAACGTCGTCCTGCTGGGCAAGGGCAACACCACGTCGGAGGAGGCGCTGTGGGAGCAGTTGCGGGCGGGCGCCGCCGGATTCAAGCTGCATGAGGACTGGGGGTCCACCCCCGCCGCCATCGACGCCTGCCTGGCGGTAGCCGACGCCTCGGGCGTGCAGGTCGCGCTGCACTCGGACACCCTCAACGAGGCCGGCTTCGTGGAGTCCACCCTGGCCGCCATCCGGGGCCGGGGGATCCACGCCTACCACACCGAGGGGGCGGGAGGCGGCCACGCGCCCGACATCATCATCGTGGCGAGCCATCCGAACGTGCTGCCGTCCTCGACCAACCCCACCCGGCCCCACACCGTCAACACCATCGACGAGCACCTCGACATGCTGATGGTCTGCCACCACCTCAACTCCGCCGTTCCCGAGGATCTCGCCTTCGCCGAGAGCCGCATCCGGCCGTCGACGATCGCCGCCGAGGACGTCCTCCACGACATGGGGGCCATCTCGATGATCGGCTCGGATTCCCAGGCGATGGGGCGGGTCGGGGAGGTCATCCTGCGGACGTGGCAGACGGCTCACGTGATGAAGCGCCGCCGGGGGGCGCTGCCGGGCGACGGTCGGGCCGACAACCTGCGGGCCCGGCGGTACGTGGCCAAGTACACGATCTGCCCGGCCGTGGCCCACGGGCTCGACCGCGAGATCGGGTCGGTGGAGGTCGGCAAGCTGGCCGACCTCGTCCTGTGGGAACCGGCGTTCTTCGGCGTACGGCCTCACGCCGTCCTCAAGGGCGGCATGATCGCCTGGGCGGCCATGGGGGATGCCAACGCCTCGATCCCCACCCCCCAGCCCGTACTGCCGAGGCCCATGTTCGGCGCCGCCCCGGCCGCGGCCGCCGCCACCTCGCTCATGTTCGTCGCCCCGGCCGCGGCCGAGGCGGGGCTGGCGGA
>DASUXN010000281.1:0-3005 GCA_036377875.1 Acidimicrobiales bacterium | reverse complement strand
ATCACGACGGGCCTGGTGGACACCTTCTCCACCCCCACGCTGCTCAAGCTGGTGGCAGGCCACCAGCTCGATCCCGGGCGCTTCATCACCCATCACTTCCCGCTCGACCAGTTCATCGAGGCGTACGAGGTGTTCGCCCGTGCGGCGGACACGGGTGCGCTGAAGGTCGTGCTCACCAGGTCCGGCTGAGGGCATCCGGCGAGGAGACGCCAATGGAGCAGAACACGGCGGCCTCGGCCCTGGAAGAGCTGTCTCGGGACGAGTGCCTCCATCTTCTTCGCAAGCACCGGGTCGGCCGGTTCGCCGTCGCCGTGGCGGGGATGGCGCCGATCGTGGTCCCCGTCAACTACCTGCTCGACGGCGACGTCGTGATCTTCCGCTCGGGAGCCGGGACGAAGCTCACCGCGCTGCGAGGCGCACCCGTCAGCTTCGAGATCGACGAGATCGACGAGTACCGAGGGGAGGGGTGGAGCGTCCTCGTCCAGGGAAGAGCGTACGAGGCGACCCGGTGGGAGACCGCCCATCTGGACCTCCTCACCTGGGCGCCCGGCCAGAAGGACCACTGGGTACGCATCGCGCCGGACGCCGTCACGGGGCGTCGCATCACGCGACCCGACCAGTTCCCTGACCTGGGCGGCTACCTGTGACCTCGTGCCGGTTCAGCCGGAGACTCGCGCCGCGGACCGAGGAGTCCCGCCGTCACCTGTCATGGGCCCGAACCTTCAGGCCACCGGCGGTCCACTGTCCGACGACTGGGCGGGCGAGATGTCGAACAGCCTGGCCACGCCGACGATCTCCAGCGCACGCAGGACATTCCGGCGTGGGTCCACCAGGCGCAGCCGGCCCCCGGGCCCGTGCCAGTGCCACGGCTCGGGCCAGGTCATCAGCCGGGTCACCCCCGCCGGTCCGCCCTGCCTCGGCCAGGGCCTGCGCCCGCAGGCGGTACAGCTCGGCTTCGTAGAAGCGTTCGCCGGTCGCCTGGACCTCGGCCAGCCCCTGCTCCACCGACGCCAGGGCGGCGTCGTACTGCCCGGCCGCGCACTCCACCTCGGCCTGGACGGCCAGTTGGAAGTGCCGGACGGTGCGCATGCCGGTGGCCTCTACCGCCTCGAGCCCGGCCCGCACCCTCCCCAGGCCCTCCAGCGGGTCGCCGAGGCGGGCCAGCGCCCAGCCGTGGAACACCAGGTTCCCGCCCGTGAGGAGGGTGAAGCCGCGCCGCTCGGCGTCGTCGAGCGCGGCCGGGGCCGCTTCCTCGGTGGTCGCCGGGTCGCCACAGAGCAGGTTGGCCCAGGCCCGCATGGTGAGGACAGCCGTCACGCTGAAGGGATGACCGGCCTGCCGGGCCACGTCGAGGGCGGCGCTCGACAGTGCCGCCGACTCCTCCCGATGGCCGGAGAGGGCGTGGCCGAGAGCGCGGTAGCACCGGCTCATCGACCGGGGCTCGCCCTGGAGCACGTCGGCCAGCCACGGCTCGCCCAGTGAGTCGCCAGCACGGTCGCCCGCTGCGAATGCTGGAGTGAGGCACCGAGCTCTCCCTGCTGGAACAGCGGCATGCCGAAGGCCAGGTGGCCCGCCAGGGAGTACCTCGGGTCCCGGTGGCGCTCGCCCGCCTCGAGGAGCTGCTGGGCGTAGCCGAGGGCGCGGTCGAGGTCCGGCACGAACAGCGACGCCACGTAGAGCCCGTAGAGGGCCGGTAGCTCCTCGGCCGAGTCGGAGGCCGCCTCGCACAGTTCCCTGGCCCGGGCGAAGGCCCGGGTGGCCTCGGGCGAACCCTGACCTCTCGTCCAGCCGAGCAGGACCCCGAGCCGGGCCTGTGCCCATCGTTCGTGCCGGTCGCGCTCCTCGCTGTGGGGCAAGGCCTGGAGCAGGTTCAGGGCCCGGCGAAGCCCGCTCAGCCCGTCGTAGAGGGTCTCCCGCACCAGCGCGTGTGAGAACCGGAAGTGAAGCGGATCGTCGCCGCCCTCCACCACCAGGCCGCTCAGCAGGGGCCAGCTCGACGGCCTCGAGCACCGGGATGTCGAAGTGCTCGCCGGCGACTGCGGCCACGCTGAGCAGTGCGGTGGTCTGCTCCGGGAGCCGGACCCGGTGATCGTGGGGGCCGCCGCGGTTCGAGGGCCCGTCGCAGGTTCGACACGTAGGCCTGCACCGCCCCGACCGCCTTCAGCGGGGGGTCGTCGCCCCACAGCTGGTCGACCAGGGAGTCGAGGGACACCACCTGGTTGGCCCGAAGCAGCAGCACGGCGAGAACCGACCGCTGCTTGGGGGCGCCGATCTCGACGGCCCCGGCCCGCGTCGGCCACCTCCATTGATCCGAGGACCCGAAACTCCACGTCCCGCCCCTCCTGCCCCGAGCATACGTGCCGGTCCCCGCCGCCCGGCCAGTGCGCGCCGCGCGGCCCGGGGCGGAAGCACCGCACGCCCCGCCCCTCTACGGTGGGGCCATGGCCGAGTCCGACCCACTCCGCCGGGGCCGTAGCCCCTTCCGCCGTCCGAGCATCGCCTGGACGCCACCGGCGGTACACGATCCCCGAACACGGCAGTGCCGCAACCGGCGCCGGACCGGGTCGCCGGCCGTCGCCACGGTCCTGTTGCTGATGGTCGCGGCCTTTCCGGCATGCGGGGGCGACGACGAGGACGAGCCGGCGTCGACCGCCACGTCCGTTGCCACCACACCCGCGACGGCAGCCACGACCGCCGCACCGAGCACCACGACCACAGCCGTCCCGTCACTCACGGTCGAGGGCATCGGCGCCCTCCGCCTCGGCATGTCGCGTGCCGCTGCCGAGCAGACCCGCCTGCTGGGCCCCGTGGGACCGGGGTGCGAGCTCTCCGGGTCCACCGGCGCCGACCTCCTCCCTCCCCTGGAGGGCAGCGTCGACTTCGGCTCCGACGGTGCCCTCGAGAGCATCACGCTGCGCTCGGGGGCCGACACGGCAGAAGGCGTGGCTCCCACCGCCACCCTTGACGAGGTGCGCCAGGCCTACGACGGGCGCAACGGGTTCAGC
>DASUXN010000280.1:0-2541 GCA_036377875.1 Acidimicrobiales bacterium | reverse complement strand
GATGAGCGACGACGTGTGGGACCTGTTCTGGGACAACTCGGGCCTGAGCGCGGCCACTGCGCCCGCCTTCGCCGAACGCATCGCCGCCTTTCCGGCCGGACGCGAGCCGACCCGGATGTGCACCTTCCCACGGGCGGGCGTGCCCCTCCGCCGCCCCAACGACCGCCTCGCCCGGCTCACCGACCGCCGCCGCAGCGTTCGGGCCTTCGGCCCCGGCACCCTCTCGACCCGCCAGCTCGGGAGCCTCCTCGGTGCGTTCGCGGGCCGGGGCGACGGCTCCCGCTCCTATCCCTCGGCCGGCGCCCTCTACCCGCTCGAGGTGTTCTGCCTGGCCGGCGACGTGGGCGCCGAGCTGGCCGGCACGGTCGGCTGCTACGACCCCGACGACCACAGCCTGACACCCGTCGGCCCCCTGCCCCCGTGGCCGGAGTGGGCCGGGGCGATCAACCTGGCGGTGGAGGGCACCCCCCACGTCGTGGTCGTCTTCGTCCTGTTCACGGGCCGGGTCGTCGACAAGTACGGGGCCCTGGGTGGACGTCTGGCGCTCATCGAGGTCGGCCACGCCGCCCAGAACCTGGCCCTGCGCCTGGCCGCCGACGGGCTGGTGGGGTGCGAGGCGGGCGGGGTGATGGAGCCCGACCTCCTGCGCCTCCTGCACCTCGAGGGCACCGACGCCAGAGTTGCCCTCGCTTACGCCTGCGGGCTGCCGGCGTGACGGCGCAGGCGGGGGCCGGCTACTCGGGCACCCCGCTGGCCCGCAAGCTCGGCATCAAGGAGGGCGCCACGGTCGCCCTGCTCAACGCGCCGCCCGGCTTCGAGTCCGTCCTCGACCCGCTCCCCGACGGCGTGGAGGTGGCCCGGCGGCCGGTCGACGGCTGCGACGTGGCTGTCCTGTTCGTCACCGAAAGAGCCGAGCTGGAACGGCGATGGGGGGAGGTGACCGCCGCCCTCACGCCGGCCGGCGGATTCTGGATCGCCTGGCCCAAGCGTTCGTCCAAGGTGCCCACCGACTTGACCGAGGACGTGCTGCGGGAGGTCGGACTTCCCACCGGCTGGGTGGACAACAAGGTCTGCGCCGTCACCGACGTGTGGTCGGGCCTGCGCTTCGTCCTGCGCCGGGAGCTGCGCCCCCGCTAACCGGCGTAGCCGTCGACGGCCAGGGCGGCCCGGAACAGGGCCCGCACGTGCTCGAGGCGGGCCTTCACCACGTCGGGCGAGAGCGGGTCGCGCTGCATGAGGGCCTGGAGGAGGGCGAGGTCGCTGAAGGAGCTCAGCACCGCGCCGTAGCAGGTGAGGAACAGCTGCTCGGCGTCGTAGCGGCGGAAGCGCCCCGCCTCCATCTCCCGCTCGAAGAAGGCGACGGCCCGGGCGAACAGGGGACGCAGCCCCTCGGCCAGCTCGGCCGCCAGACGGCTCTCGTCCTCCAGCGCCTCGCGCCGGACCAGCCGCACGAACTGGGGGTGCTCGAGGAAGAACTCGAAGCCGGCGGTGAGGATCTGGTCGACCTGGGCCCAACCCTCGCGGGCGCCCTGCGTGGCCTCCTCGACCCGCTCGACCCAGTCGGCCATGGCCCGCACGAACACGGCCCGGTAGAGGGCCTCCTTGGACGGGAAGTGGTGCAGCAGGCTGGGCCGGCGGATCCCGACACGGGCGGCGATGTCGTTGAGGGAGGTGCCGTCGTAGCCGTGTTCGGCGAAGCACCGAAGGGCTTCCGTGAGGATCTCCTCACGGCGCGTCGGGGTGCTTACGGAGAGTTCGGCCACGCGCCACCCTACTCTGCTCCCCGACTACCGCCTACCGACCGGTAGGTAGTACGGTGGTCCCATGCTCCGGTCCTTTCCTGCCGCCGTCTTGGCTGCTGCCTTCGTCACCCAGCTGGCCATCTTCACGACGACGATCTACCTGCACCGCGCCCTCGCCCACAAAGCGGTCTCGTTCCACCCCGCGGTGACGGCCTTCTTCCGCACGATCACCTGGATCACCATCGGCCTGATCCCCCGCCAGTGGGTCGCCGTCCACCGCCTGCACCACGCCAAGACCGACGAGCCGGAGGACCCCCACTCCCCGCTCCAGCTCGGCTACTGGAAGGTGCAGCTGGCCAACCCCTACCTGTACCGCAAGGCGGCCACCAACCCCACCGTCGTGGCCCGCTACGCCAAGGACCTCAAGCCCGACAGGTGGGACACCCGCCTGTTCGACCACCCCATCCTGGGCCTGGGCCTGGGCATCGGCGTGCTCTGCGTGGTGCTCGGGCCGGTCCTGGGCCTGGTGGCGGCGGTCATCCACACGTTCGCCTACCTCGTGCTGAGCGCGGCGGTCAACGCCATCGGCCACACGTGGGGCAAGCGCCCCTACGCCAACTCCGCCACCAACTCGCAGTGGCTGGCGTGGATGACCGCGGGCGAGGGCCTCCACAACAACCACCACGCCGTCCCCACCGCCGGCCGCCTCGCCATCGGGCCACGCGAGATCGACCCCGGCTGGTGGATCATCCGCACGTTGGAGCGCCGCGGCTGGGCGACGGTCCGGCTCCAGCCCGCC
>DASUXN010000279.1:0-4479 GCA_036377875.1 Acidimicrobiales bacterium | reverse complement strand
TCGCCGTGACCGGCCTCCACATGTCGGTCGAGGGCGTTGTAGGAGGTGTTGAGCTCGCCGTCGGGGAACCAGCGGTAGAGCGGGGCTGCGGTGTCGTCGAGGGCGGTGGTGGGCTCGCGCACCCAGTCCACGGCGCGGGCGGCGTCGAGCCAGAACCCCTCCGGGTCCTGCACGCTGCGGCGGTAGACCTCCGCGTAGCCCTCGGCCGGCGGCGGTGTTCGGTGGTCGGTGCTCATGGGTCCCTCCCAGGGGTTGCGGTCCTGCCGGACACCCTAGTGGTGCAGGTCACACACGACAAGACCTCTGTATACACAGATGCACGATCGAGCCGATCCGGACCAAATCCCTCGTCATCCGTACCGAACTGTGTATACAATGCTCGTGCATTGTGATGCCTGTCACCCAGAGTCCGCGGCGCACTCCCCGTCGCGGGCGACAAGAGCGAGGAGGGAGCCGTGCGAGCCAGCGACCGCGCCTACGAGGCCCTGCGCGAGGACATCGTCGAGTGGCGGCTGCTCCCGGGCCAGGTGCTCGGCGAGGTCGAGCAGTCGGAGCGCTTCGGCATCTCGCGCACGCCGATCCGCGAGGCCCTCAGCCGGCTCACCGCCGACGGTCTCGCGGAGGCGCACCGGGGCCGCGGCGTCGTGGTCTCCCAGGTCTCCCTCGAGGACGTCCGCGCCCTGTTCGAGCTGCGGGAGGCCCTCGACTGCCGGGCGGCCCGGCTGGCCGCCCGGCGCCGCGACCCCGTCGCGTTCCAGGAGCTGGCCGCCGAGCTCGAGGCGGTCGTGGCCCAGCTCCACGGGCCGGGCACGGACCGGGCCGGGTACTACGACCTCGTGGAACGCATGGACCGGGCCATCGACGAGGCCACGGCCAATCCGTACCTCACCGCGGCCCAGCGCTCCCTGCGCCTGCACCTGGCCCGGGTGCGCAAGCTCTCCCGCACCAACCCCGACCGGCTCGCGCGCGCCGCCGCCGAGCACGCCCAGATCGCCCGCGCCGTCGCGGAGGGCTCCGAGGAGCTCGCCGAGGCGGCGACCCGTGTGCACCTGGCCAACTCGCTGCAGGCCGTCCTGACCACCCCTGTCCGGGAGTGGGTCCAGCCCGCTCCCCCGCTCGAGGCCGCCGGCTGAGCGCGGACACCCCATCGACCGCCGCCAGCGGTCGTCCGTCCCCACGAGAGGAACTCCCATGACCGTTCTCCATTCCGTGCGCGTCCACCCGTCCAAGGACAACCTGCCCCGCGAGGAGCAGCTGGCCTGGAAGATGGCCGAGGTCGCCGCCGACCCGGTCGAGGTCACCCCCGAGGTGACGGAGATGGTGATCAACCGGGTCCTGGACAACGCCTCGGTCGCGATCGCCTCCCTCAACCGCGACCCGATCGTCTCCGCCCGGGACCAGGCCCTGGCCCACGCGCCCACCCCGGGCGGCACGGGCTCGGGCCTCTACGGCGTGGACACCGCCACCCGCAAGGTCTCCCCCGAGTGGGCGGCGTGGGCCAACGGCGTGGCCGTGCGCGAGCTCGACTACCACGACACGTTCCTGGCCGCCGAGTACTCCCACCCCGGCGACAACATCCCCCCGATCCTGGCCGTGGCCCAGCACGTGGGGGCCACCGGCCACGACCTGGTCCGCGGCATCGCCACCGGCTACGAGCTGCAGGTGGACCTCGTGAAGGCGATCTGCCTGCACGCCCACAAGATCGACCACGTCGCCCACCTCGGCCCCTCCGCGGCCGCCGGGATCGGCACCCTGCTCGGCCTGCCCGTGGAGACGATCTTCCACGCCATCGGCCAGGGCCTGCACACCACCACCGCCACCCGCCAGTCCCGCAAGGGCGAGATCTCCACCTGGAAGGCCCACGCCCCGGCCTTCGCCGGGAAGATGGCCGTGGAGGCCGTGGACCGCGCGATGCGCGGACAGACCTCCCCCACCCCCATCTACGAGGGCGAGGACGGGGTCATCGCCTGGCTGCTGGACGGCCCGGGTGCGGCCTACGAGGTGCCGCTGCCGGCCCCCGGGGAGGCCAAGGCGGCGATCCTGGACACCTACACCAAGGAGCACTCGGCGGAGTACCAGGCGCAGGCCTGGATCGACCTGGCCCGCAAGCTGCACCGCGAGCACCCCGAGGCAAAGGACCCCGACAACGTGACCTCGGTGGTGATCCGCACCAGCCACCACACCCACTACGTCATCGGCTCCGGGGCCAACGACCCGCAGAAGTACGACCCCACCGCATCGCGGGAGACCCTCGACCACTCGATCCCCTACATCTTCACCGTGGCCCTGCAGGACGGCACCTGGCACCACGTGGACTCCTACGCCCCGGAGCGCGCCGGACGCCCGGACACCGTCGAGCTGTGGCAGAAGGTGACCACCGCCGAGGACCCCGAGTGGACCCGCCGCTACCACTCCCTGGACATCAGCGAGAAGGCCTTCGGCGGGTCGGTGGAGATCACCCTCACCGACGGCACCGTGATCACCGACGAGATCGCCGTGGCCGACGCCCACCCGCTGGGCGCCCGCCCGTTCGCCCGCGAGCAGTACGTCACCAAGCTGCGGACGCTGGCCGCCGGGATCGTCGCCGACGACGAGCTGGACCGGTTCATCGCCGCCGCCGAGAACCTCCCAGCCCTGGGCGCCGGCGAGCTCGACGCCCTCAACGTCACCGCCTCGCATCCCCTGCGCACCGGCACGAAGGGAATCTTCTAAGCCATGCTGTTCTCCACCACCACCCCCGAGGCCAAGCGGATCGCCCTGCGCGAGATGCTGGCCGGCCCCCGCACCGTCCGCTTCCCCGGCGCCTACACCCCGCTGTCCACGAAGCTCATCCAGGAGCAGGGCTTCGACGGCGTCTACATCTCCGGGGCCGTGCTCGCCAACGAGCTCGGCTTCCCCGACATCGGGCTCACCGCCCTGCCCGAGGTGGCCGCCCGGGCCGGGCAGATCGCCCGGGTGACCGACCTGCCGTGCCTCGTGGACGCCGACACCGGCTTCGGCGAGCCCATGAACGTGGCCCGCACCGTCCAGGAGCTCGAGAACGCCGGCCTGGCCGGGTGCCACATCGAGGACCAGTTCAACCCCAAGCGCTGCGGCCACCTGGACGGCAAGAACGTCGTGGACCTGGCCACCGCCGTCAAGCGGATCCGGGCCGCCGCCGAGGCCCGCCGGGACCCGAACTTCCTGATCATGGCCCGCACCGACATCCGCGGCGTCGAGGGCCTGGACGCCGCCACCGACCGGGCCAGGGCCCTGGTGGACGCCGGGGCGGACGCGATCTTCCCCGAGGCGATGGCCGACCTCTCGGAGTTCGAGGCGATGCGGGCCGCGGTGGACGTGCCGATCCTGGCGAACATGACCGAGTTCGGGAAGTCGCAGCTGTTCACCGCCGACCAGCTCCAGGACGCCGGGGTGAACATGATCATCTACCCGGTGACCCTGATGCGCGCCGCCCTGGGCGCCATGGAGCGCGTGCTGGACACCCTCCGCACCGACGGCACCCAGGAGGCGGCCGTGCCGGAGATGCTCACTCGCGCCCGGCTCTACGAACTGGTGGACTACAACGGGTACAACCAGTTCGACTCCGGGGTCTTCGACTTCGAGGTCCCCGGGCTGCACCACTGACCGCACCCACCGCACCGACCACGTGAAGGAGACCACCATGACCGAGACCCAGAGCGAGGTCCACAAGGGACTGGCCGGCGTCGTCGCCGACTACACGGCCATCTCCAAGGTCAACCCGGACACCAACTCCCTGCTCTACCGCGGCTATCCCGTGCAGGAGCTGGCCGCGTCCTGCTCCTTCGAGCAGGTCGCCCTGCTGCTGTGGAACGGCGAGCTGCCCACGGACGAGGAGCTGGCGGAGTTCCGGGCCCGGGAGCGGGAGCACCGGGCGCTGACGCCCGAGCTCAAGGCGATCATCGACGCCCTGCCGACCACCTGCCACCCCATGGACGTGTGCCGCACCGCGGCCTCCGTCCTGGGCGCCCAGGACCCGCAGGCCGAGGACTCCTCCCCCGCGGCGAACCTGGCCAAGGCGCAGAAGCTGTTCGCGGCGATGCCCGCCGTCGTCTGCTACGACCAGCGCCGCCGCCGCGGCCAGGACGTGGTGGAACCGCGCGACGACCTCGACTACTCGGCGAACTTCCTGTGGATGGCCTTCGGCGAGGAGGCCGACCCCCAGGTCGTCGAGGCGTTCAACGTGTCGATGATCCTCTACGCCGAGCACTCCTTCAACGCCTCGACGTTCACGGCCCGGGTGGTGACCTCGACCCTGTCGGACCTGCACTCGGCGGTCACGGCCGCCATCGGCGCGCTCAAGGGCCCGCTGCACGGCGGGGCCAACGAGGCCGTCATGGAGACGTTCGTGGAGCTGGGCATCCGCAAGGAGGAGACCGAGGCCGAGGCCGAGACCCGCGCCAAGGCCTGGATGGACGAGGCCCTGGCGGCGAAGAAGAAGGTCATGGGCTTCGGCCACCG
>DASUXN010000278.1:0-5220 GCA_036377875.1 Acidimicrobiales bacterium | reverse complement strand
CGCCCCGAGCAGCCTTTGTCGACTCTGCTCGGCAAGCCTGCGGGCGGCACTTGGAAGCTGCGCGTGGAAGACGCGCTGGCCGAGGACACGGGAACGCTCCACTGCTGGCAGCTCGACATCCTGCGCGACACGGTCAACGTCCCCCCGCCTGTCACCACGACGACCTCCACCTCGACGACCACGACCACCGCACCGCCACCGCCAACCCTCCAGGCCCCGTTCACGAGCTGGGCCCGGCCCGGGGCGACCACCCTCGACGGGCTGGGTAGCTGGATCGCCACCGCCAACGACCCCACCGCCAAGACCGGCCAGGTGGCTCCGGCCTACCTGTACGCCCACCTCTTCGGCTTCTCCGCCAACCCGGCGACGGGGGCCATCGCCCTCGGCACCGGCCCGACCGGGAAGTTCGCCCTGTTCACCGTCCAGGAGCCGCCCGGCATCAGCCACGACGTGGCCGTCGCCTTCCCGTGGTCGGCCGGACGGTTCTACTTCCCCCTGGTCCACCAGATCTCACCTGGCGTGTGGGGAGCGTGGGTGTACGACCACACCGCCGAGACCTGGACCTTTGTGGGCCAGCTCTCGCTACCCGCGGGCTGGGGCAAGCTGACCCCGGCCAGTACCACCGGCGTACTCTGGTACGGCGGCACGGCCGCGTCCTGCCCGGCCTACCCCCTCGCCGACGTCTTCTTCGCACCACCCACCGGCTTCGCCGCCGGCACCATCACCACCGCCACAGGGGGGGCCCACCACGCCTCCACCGCCGGCTGCCCGGCGGTGGCCACTACCGAGGCGGGCTGGGCACGGTACCGCGTCGGTACATGAGACCGGCGACCCCGCCCTCGTCGGCCTGAACCCGGACGCGCCTCCGGCCGGGCACGATGGCCCGGCCGGAGTCGGTGCGCTGCGGACTTGCTACTTCGTCGACTGCACCTTGGTGTCGGCGGTCGTGGCCTTCTTGGCCGGAGCGGCGCCGGCCGCTCCCTTCGACCCCCGGCTGGCGGCGAAGCTGACGCCGAGCAGGATCAGGCCGACGAGGGCGAGCCCGCCCAGAGCGGCCAGGGCGATCCGAGCAGCATCGGAGCCACCGCCGCCCACGGCGCTGAACTGGACGATCCCGGCGAAGATGTCCTGGCCGTCGCCGACCTGGATGCTGTTACGGGTGTCGTCCCACGCCAGCGTGGCCAGGTCGTTGGTCGACCCGATCCCGATGGGCGTGCGCATGTCGTAGCCGTTGCTCCAGATACCGATGCGGCGGTCGATGGAACGGTCGGTGATCCGGAGGTTGTCGGACCACGTCTCGCCGCCGTCCTCGGAGTACGCGTAGTAGACGTCGTTGGTGAACCCGCCGGTGTCGTCACGGAAGTCCCACCAGGCGACGTCCACGCGGCCGTTGGGGGCCACGCCCACGCTGGGACCGACCTGGAGATGACCACCGCCGGGCTGGAGGTTCTCGGGGTCATCCCCGTTGATGCGCATGGCCTCGCTCCACGAGCGGCCGCCGTCCGCCGACCGCTTGTAGTAAATGTCCCGGTCGGACTGGCCGGCGGTGCTGCCCAGCTTGTCCTCGTAGACGACGTGGAGGGTGCCCTCCTCGCCCGGACCGGGCCCCCACGTGGCCGCCATACCTCCGTAGTAGGGGCTGGGCGGGTTCACCTCGGAGAAGGTGAAGGTCTTGCCCCTGTCCGTGGACCGGACCGCGACGATGGCGTTGGAACCGCCCTGCGGCGCCGGTGTGACGGTCGTCGAGCCGGTGAAGATGCCGTAGAGGGTGCCCTCTTCGTCGACGGCCAGGAACGGGTTGCCGCCGCCCCACTTGTCGGGCTCGGGCTTGGACTGCGCCCACGCGTCGGCCAGCTCGATCGGCTCGCCGAAGGTCTGGCCGCCGTCGGTGGACACGCTCATCATGGCCTGGCCCACGACGCCGCTCACGCCCGGGGCCGAGCTCTTGCGCCAGCCGACGTAGACGATGTCCTGGTCGCCCGTGTTGGTGTCGACGGCCAGGCCGGTGACGGGCCGGTTGTTCTCGGCCTGGGCCACGTCGCTCACGCCCCGGGTGCTGCGCACCACCGTCGTGTTCCAGTTCTCCCCGAAGTCGTCGGAGCGGGCCAGGAGCACACTGATGTTGCCGTAGACGCCGCCGTGGGCGTCGGCCGGGGTCAGGTCGTTGTTGTCGTAGCCGCTGAGGGCGTAGTAGATGGCCCCCTCACGGCCGAACGCCACCTGGACCTGGTAGTTGATCCCGGACGTGTGGGCGCAGAACGGGTACGACGTCGGCGAGGGCGTCGAGTCGAGCAGCCTCCAGTTGCGCCCGCCGTTGGTGGTGACCATCAACCGGCACACCTTGGTGCGGTACTCGGGCGTCGCCGCCACCATCCGCATGGGGTCGTTGGGGTCGACGGCCACGTGGGGCGCCGAGTAGGTGCGGGTGGGCGAGAGGTCGTCGCCCGTGGCGTTGAACGCCCGGGTGATGCGGACGGGGTCGCCGTCGCCGGCGGCCATGGCCCCCGCCTGAGAGGCGACCACCGCGGCGACGGCGAGCGCGACGCCGGCGCGACGGGCGTGCTTGCGGGAGAACGTCATCGGGCCCTCACCGCCTGACCGGTCTCGCGGCGGCGGCTCGAGATGACGGCGGCAGCACCGGCGAGGAACATGGCGATGCCGGCTGCCCCCAGGGCGACGAGCAGGAGCGTGCCGGCGCTGACCGGGTCGTCCTCGATGAGGTCGGCAGGCCGCTCTTCGACGGCGTTGAGGTTCTGGCCCACGACGGGAGCGGCGCCATTGGCGTCGGTGATCTGAATCACCGTCTGCACGGGGACGCCGCGGATGTGGGACTCGCTGGCCTCGAGCTTCTGGGTCACCCAGAGGTGGTTGATGCCGGGCTTGGCGTCTTCAGGGATGACGATCGTGCCCGGGCCCCACATGGCGAACCCGCCCTCGCGGGTCGGGAACTCGCCCAGCACGGGACCGTCGACGGTGCTCCAGCGGACCTGGACGGGGTTGGTGGCCCCGTAGCCGCGGGGACCGAACACCGTCACCTCCTGGCCGGGCTTGGCCGTGCTCGGGGTGACCTGCATCTGGGCCACATGAGGCGCGTAGGCGGGAACGGCGGTGGCCAGCAGGCCGAGCCCTCCCACCAGCGCAGCCGTGAGCACGCGGCGCGCGGTACTTCTTGCTCGCACGGATGTATCTCCTCGCTCGATCGCCCGGCGGCACCCGGCTTGGGCGCGCCAGATCCATCAATAGTTTCGCTTATCTTCCATCCGCCGCGATGGGGCTCTCAATAGATGCGTTGTGCACCTAGCGGGAGCCGGACGGGCGCTCCAGGCGTTCGAGCTCGCGTTGGACGTCGTCCCAGAGCAGGACGTCCTTCGGCTTCTTCGGCCTCAGCTCCTCTCGGGCGTACCAGCGGAAGAAGATGGCGGTGATCACCACCCACAGGAAGGACCCGGCGCCGATCTTCATGATCAGACCGGCGACCTGCTGGTCGGTGATGGCGGAGATGTCCCAGATCCGGGGAAACGTCCCGTAGATGGGATAGAGCAGCCCCCGCCCGAAGGTCAGGAAGGAGGCCGGGATGGTCGGGAGGATGGTCTGGAGGAACAGGTAGACCATCTGCAGGAGCGGGGCGAGACGGGGGATGGCCGGGTGGGGGCTCAGCACCGGCATCCACATGACCAGGGCCGACGTCAGCAGGACGGCGTGGGCCACGAAGTGCAGGGCGTGGAACTCGACCGTCCCCCGCACGACCAGAGGCCAGTGGCTCAGGACGAGCACGAGGTTGGCCTGGAGAAGGTTGGGCACGGGCTTGGACAGCGTGCGCACGATCGGAAGCGCCTTGCCCCGGGCGAGGGCTTTCTCCGCCATCCACGACGGGATGCCGAGCAGGAACAGGGGCGCCGCGATCAGCGTCATCAGCAGGTGCTGGACCATGTGGACGCTGTAGAGGTAGCGCTCGGCCAGGTCGTGAACGGGCCACGTGGAGGCGATGAACAGCGTGGCCACGCCGGCGGCGAAGTAGGCCATTTGGCGGCGGGAGGCGGCTGCCTCGCCGGTGACGGCCGCGTGGTGGCGGAGCGCGAGGTAGTAGCCGGCCGCCAGCAGCGTGACCAGCAGCATCACATCGGGGTGGAAGTGCCAGGCGGGAAACGGCACCCCCGCGTCGGCGGTCACGGTCGTGCCGGGCCTATCTCGTCCAGACGCCGAACGTCGTGAGGACGATCATGTAGCAGAAGAGGGCGAGGGCGATGCCGGCGACGAAGAAGCGCCGGAACAGGCGGCTGTCGAAGCGCAGGTGCATGAACCACAACACGACCAGACCGAACTTCACGATCGACATCGCGATCAGGATCGGGGCGAGCAGACCCTCGAGCGCCTCGACGTAGACGATCGCCACCTCGGCCGCGGTGATGGCGGCCAGGACCAGGGCGATCTTGATGTATTCCTTCTCGCTGGGGTGGTCGTGGTGGGTGCCGCCCTCCTCGGGCGTCGTCTTGACGACCGGGCCCGGGTCGGTGTTGGGGCCGGAAGCGTGGGTGTCGGTCATGGGATCAGGTACACCAGCGTGAAGATCACGATCCAGACGATGTCGACGAAGTGCCAGTAGAGGCCGACCAGCTCGACCGTCTCGGCCTTCTCGGCCGGTAGCCGCCCCCGCATCGACAGGCTGTAGAGCGACAGGAGCATGAGCACGCCCAACGTGACGTGGGCGCCGTGGAAGCCGGTGAGCACGTAGAAGCTGCTGCCGAACAGGTTGGTGCTGAGGGTCAGGCCCTCCTTGATGAAGACCGTGAACTCGTAGACCTGGCCGGCCACGAAGCTGGCCCCCAGGAGGGCGGTGGTGAGCAGCCACACCCGGGTGCGGCGGTGGTCACCCCGCTGAATCGCAGCCAGAGCCAGCACCATGGTCAGAGAGCTCATGAGCAGAACGAACGAGCTGACCGACGTGTAAGGGATGTCGTAGACGTCCTCGGGCGTGATCGTGTCGCCCGGGCTCTGGCCCTTGTAGAGCAGGTATACGGAGATGAGAGCCCCGAACAGCAGGCACTCCGAGCCCAGGAAGGCCCACATCCCGATCTTCTCGTTGCTGAGCCCGGTGGAGGTGGGCGGGTGGCCCGGCTCGACCTCGTGGTGGCTGCCCTGGGCGTCGGTGGGGGCGGAGATGGTCGACATGCCGCTTAGCCGGCCGATCCGGACGAGGGCGACCCGGAGGAGACCGGTTCG
>DASUXN010000277.1:0-3751 GCA_036377875.1 Acidimicrobiales bacterium | reverse complement strand
TTCCTGCTGACCTTCCTCTACGCCGTCCCCGTGTTCGTCCTGCTCGCCATCTCGGCCGACATCGCCGCCACCGTGGCCGGCCTGGAGACGCCCGGAGTGCTGCGCATGGTGGCGGTGTCGATGATCGGCGGGTTCCTGGCCACCGTCTTCGCAGTGGGTATCGCCTACTACGGGGCCATCGTCTCGTTCCGCCTCGGCCTCGACCCCGACAACCACGGCATCCCGCTGATCACTTCGTCGATGGACCTCATCGGCGCCTTCGCCCTCATCCTCGCCATCGTGTTGGTGGGCGTGGGGTAACTGCGTAGCCTGGCGCCCATGCGAACCCCGACATCCGGAAGGGTCCTGCTCACGGCGGGGCTGTTGGCGGCAGTGACAGTTCTCGGGGCGTGCGACTCCGGCGGCGGCGACGACGGTCCCGAAGTGGCCGACCTCGGCACGGTGATCGTGAGCGACACGCCACCCGGCTACGTGCCCATCACGGAGTCGTTCGGCCCCTTCGACCTCGACCAGTACATAGAGCGGTTCTCGAGCAGCGAGGAGAGCGACCGGGACGAGCTCGGGGAGGTCGGTTTCGAACGGGGATACGCCCGGGGTTGGATCAATCCGGAGGGCACCGGACTTGTCGTCTTCGTCTTCGAGACGGAGAGCAACGGCGACGCCGAGCACCTGATGGAGTACTTCATCGACGACGCCAAGGACTCCCGCGACGGCCAGGAGTTCGACGTGGAGGGCATCGACGGCGCCGAGGGCGTCACCTACGTCGAGACGTCGATCGATGGCGGGGAGACGGTCCACGGCGTGCTGTTCGTCCGTGGCAAGCGCCTGTACCTGACCGCCTCCCAGCACTCCGAGCTGGCCTCCGGCCGGGAGACCATCCTCCAGTTCGCCCGCACCCAGGCCCAGCTCGCGAAGTAGGGAAGGCAGGCCGGCGGTACGCTGGCCGGGTCCCCATGGACGACAGCAAACCCCGAAATCTCAAGACCATGCTGTCGGAGGCGAAGGACACCTCCGAGCTGATGATCGACCTGGCCTACGCCGCCGTCTACTTCGGCGATGCGGACATGGCCGAGGAGGTCGACGAGCTCGAGACCCGCCTGTCCGACCTGGTGCACGAGATGCGCGCCATCTGCGTGCTCGCCGCCCGCTCGCCGCGCGACGCCGACGCCATGGCGTCGGTCCTCCAGGTGGTGGGGGCCATCGAGCGCATGGGCAACGCCGCCGTCGACATCGCCAACATCGTCACCCGCCGCCTGGGCATCCCCCGGGCCCTGGTCGCCGATCTGTCCCTGGCCGAGGAGATCTCCCACCGGGTCCGCATCCGCGACGGCTCGGAGATGGCCCACCGCAGCCTCTCCGCCCTGGAGCTTCCGGTCGAGGTGGGGATGAGCGTGGTCGCCATCCGGCGCGAGAGGGAGTGGATCACCGAGATCGACGGCGACCAGATCCTCCTGCCGGGCGATGTCCTGTTCCTCCAGGGCACGTCCGACGGCATCGCCGAGCTGCGGCGCCTGGCCGGGGCGCCCGTGTGGGAGCCGCCCCAGGTGGCCGAGGAGCCGGCCGTGTCCGACCTCGACCGGGCCATCGACGTGCTGGTGGAGATGAAGAACGTGTCCGAGGTGGCGGTGGGCCTCGCCTACTCGGCCCTCGTACTGCGCGACCAGGGCCTGGCCGCCGAGGTCAGCCACCTCGAGGACCGCCTCGACGAGATGCAGGAGCGGCTCGAGCTCTGGGTGCTGCGGGCCGCCCACGAGCGGGTGGACCCCTCGCCGCTGCGGGGGCTCGTCCACCTCGCCCAGTCGGCCGAGGAGATCGGCGACGCCGCCCAGCAGATGGTCTGGCTCATCGAGGAGGGCGAGGAGCTGCACCCCGTGCTCGCCCTGGCCCTGGGCGACGCCGAGGAGGTGGTGGTCCGGGTCCCGGTCGCGGCCGGCTCGCCCGCCGACGGCCGCTCGCTGGCCGAGCTGCGGCTCGAGACCGAGACCGGCTTCTACCTGCTCGCCATCCGCCGGGGCGGCCGTTACGTCTACCGGCCCCGGGCCGCCGTGGTGCTCGAGGCGGGCGACGAGCTCATCGCCACCGGCCCCGACGAGGGCCACCGCCTGCTGGCCGAGCTGGGAGGGTTCGTCCTCATCGAGGATGAGGAGACGGGCGAGGACGAGCTTCTGCCCAGCGGCCTGCGTGGCCCGAACGGCGCCAGCGGCCTGCGTGGCCCGGACGCGGCGACGGGCGCCCGCCGCTAGAGGCGGTCAACTCTCCAGTCCGGCGGCGTCCAGTCCTGCGGGGGCCACGGCTGTGGCGTCATCCGACGTGACCGCACCTGGTGGAGGAAGGCGATCACACCGCCCGCGAACAGGGAAAGGGCGACGGCGCCGAACAGGACCATGAGGACGATGAGGGCGGTGGTGCCCTCGCCGCCGGTCACGGCATAGGCGGCCGGGACCCGCACGGGGGCGGCCATCTCGCCCGGCCCGAGCACCCGGAACGACGCCCGGGCGGGCGTGCCCGGCTCGTCCTGGACGAACGGGGGAGCGTCGGGATTGTCGGGGTTGAACGTCTCCCGCCGCTGGACGCCGATGATCACGACATGGCCGGGCTCGCTGGGCGGGATGCGGAACGTGGCCGAGATCGAGCCGGTGCGGTCGGGGAGGGCCGTGGCCAGAACGGGCCCGTCGATCGAGCGCCACTTGAGCACGACGGGCGTGGGCGGGGCGGTGCTGGTGGATCGTGGCACCGGGAAGGACGTCCCCACCAGCGTGACAGTGTCACCCGGGTGCCCGGTGGTGGAGCTCAGGGTCATGGTGGCCAGGTTGGTGCAGGCGAAGGCGGCCGCTCCCCACACCATCAGGACGGCGGCCAGAGCCGCCGCCGCCGCGGCACGCCGACCGCCCCGCCGACCGCCCCGCCCCGTCATCTCGCCTCTTCCTGCACTTATGGGCAGTGTGACACTACGGACCGGCACAGGCAATGGTGCTCGTGGGTCCGGGCCTACGCTGCCCGCCATGGTGGCTACTGCCCGGGCCCATCCGGTGCTGGCGGCGTTCACCCTCGCCTACCTCGTCGTCTTTCTGGTGGCCGGGCTGGTCATCGGGAGCGACGTGGCCGTCCCGTACGTGGTGCTGATCGTGGCCGTCGTGGCCCTGATCTGCCGGCTCGACCGCCGCTTCGACCTCGGCACGTTGACTCTGTGGGGCATGTCGCTGTGGGGTCTCGGTCACCTCGCCGGCGGGATCGTCCCCATCGGGAACGAGCGAACGCTCTACAACGCCGTCCAGCCCATCGAGCTGTACCACTTCGACCGGCTCGTGCACGCCTTCGGCTTCGGGTTCGCCACCCTCGTCTGCGGCCAGGTCGTGCTCCGGCTGCTGCCGGGTGGGCGGCTGACGACGGCGGCGGCCGTGCTGGTCGTGCTCGCCGGCCTCGGCGTGGGGGCGGTCAACGAGATCGTCGAGTTCGTCGCCACCCTGGTCCTGCCCGAGACCAACGTGGGTGGGTACGACAACACCGGTTGGGACCTGATCTTCGACCTGTTCGGAGGGATAGTGGCGACGCTGTGGCTGGTGCGGGCGGGGGAGCGGCGGCGAAGATCGCCGGCCGAGGCGGTGGCGGCGTGACCGCCTTGGGGCTGCGGGAGGCGTTCCTGGCGGGGTGGACCCCACCGGCGGCGGGCCCCTACTTCAACGGGATCGAGCTCCTGGCCGAGGCCGACCGGGGCGCGCCCGTCGAGCTGGCGAAACGGATCGGCGGCGAA
>DASUXN010000276.1:0-9041 GCA_036377875.1 Acidimicrobiales bacterium | reverse complement strand
GTGACGGTGCCGTCGTTGCCGTCGCTGAAGTCGCCCCCGAGCGGGATCACCGACCACAGCAGGAAGGCCGGCACGAAGGCGAGGAACGGAGCCAGCCGGAACACCCACTTGTCGGCCTTGTCGGGGAGCAGGTCCTCCTTGAAGAACAGCTTGATCCCATCGGCGAGGGCCTGGATGATCCCCCATGGCCCGGCCCGGGCGGGGCCGATGCGGTTCTGCATGTCCGAGATGATCTTGCGCTCGAACCACACCATGAACAGCACGCCGACCATCAGGAAGGCGAAGACCACCAGCAGCTTGAGGACGACGATCAGCACGACGGCGAGGTCGACGCCGTCGAGGAAAAGCGGATCGCCGGGGCTGACCAGCTCCGGGTCCATCAGCCCGCCCCTCCGACCGACTCGAGGCGGATCTCGGTGACCGGGGCGGTGGCGTCGATCAGCTCGGCCGGGCCCTCGCCGGGCAGGTTGACGTCGAGGCAGGCCGTGCCGCGCGGCATGGCCGGGTCGGGGTGGACGGCCAGAAGCAGGCTGCCGCGGGGCGACTTGACCCGCGCCCGCTGGCCGGGCTTGATCCCCACCTGGTCGAGGTCGTAGGGGTTGGCCCGCAGCACGGGTTCGGAGACCATCTGGGCCAGCGCGGGCGAGTGCGACACGAGCACGCCGTGGTCGTATAGGCGCCGGCCCGAGACGAGCCGCAGCGAGTAGGCGTCGACCGGCGGGGGCGTGCGACTGGACGGCGGAGGGGTGAAGCGCAGCAGCGGCGGGCGCCCGCCTTCGGCCGGGTCTGAGGCAGAAGGTGGCCGATCGAGGGGGGTTTCGCCCTGGTCGGGGTCGTTCTCGGGCATGAGGGTCTCGCCCTGGGCGAAGGTGGCGTTGACCTCGATCTGCTCGCCCGTCTGGCCGTTGGAGGACGTCTTGCCGCGGGCGGCCACGGGCACGACGGCGCCGTCGCCGGTGGTGAGACGGGGAGTGAGGCCGGCGTGGGAGGGCGCCAGGCGCTCGATCTCGGCGGCGATCGAATCGAGAGTGTCGAAGCCGAGGTCGCCACCGAGGAGCAGGGCCAGTTCGGCGGCGATCATCCAGTCGGGACGGGCGGTGCCCGGGGCGGTGACCTTCTGGCTGAGGCGGCTGACCCGTCCTTCCAGGTTGGTGGTCGTGCCCGAACGCTCGGCGAACGCTGCCACCGGCAGGATCACGTCGGCGTGACGGGAGGAGTCGTTGCGGAAGCAGTCGACGGCGAGGGTGAAGTTCACCGCCGCCAGTGCCCGCCGAGCCAGGGCCCGGTCGGGGAAGTCGTTGATGGGGTCGGCACCCAGGAGGACCAGGGCCTGGAGGTGGTTCTGGTCGGCCGCCTGGAGCATGCCCAGGGTGTCGAGGCCACGTTGGGCGGGAACCGCGCCCCAGCCATCGGTGAACCAGGCGCCGCCCTCGTCGAGCGACACCCGGCCGGGAAGGATGCCGGGGGCCATGCCCATGTCGAGGGCGCCGTGGACGTTGCCCCTCCGCAGGGCGGTGAGGAACTTGGCGCCCGGGAAGGCCCGGGCCAGCACCGCCGCCGCCTGCACGATCCCGTCGGCCGACTCCGCCACCGACGGCCGGCCGAGAACGATCACGACACCTTCGCCGGTCTCGCTCTCCCCCCGCAGGGCTTCGGCGGCACGGGCGAGGCGCGAGTCCTGGTCGGACTTCTCGACGAGGGCGCGAGCCACGGTCGCCGCCTCGCCGGGCCGGTAGACCAGGCTCACCACCGCGTGCTCCGACATCGCCGTGGGCCGGGGCGTCAGCTCGATCAGCTTCGTGTCGCCGTCGAGAGCGGCGGTGCGCAGCCGGAGAAAGAGGACAGGCAGCTCCTCCTTCAAGTCGGGCCCGAGCAGGAGGGTCGCCGGCGCCGAGCACGCCTCGTCGATCGTGGCCCGGGGCAGCCCGAGCACGGCTTCGGCCGGCAGCCCGTCGCCCATCTGGCAGTCGACGTTGTCGGTGCCCAGCACGGTGCGGGCGAACTTGGACCACGCGTAGGCGTCCTCGTTGGGGAGGCGGGCGCCGCCCAACACGCCTACCGACGCGCCCGCAGCCCGCAGGCCGTCGGCCGCCGCCCGCAGCCCTTCCGCCCACGAGACCTCGACGAACTCGTCGCCTTTGCGGACGAGCGGGTTGGTCAGACGGGCGGGGCTGTCGACGGCCTCGTAGTAGAAGCGGCCCTTATCGCACAGCCAGCCGTGGTTGACCGGGTCGCTGTCCACGCCCAGGTGGCGGACGAGGCGGTTGCTGCTCGACTGCACGGCGATGCGGCAGCCCACCGCACAGGCGGTACACGTGGACTCCACGACGTCGAGGTCCCACGGGCGGGCCTTGAACCGGTAGGGCGTGGCCGTGAGGGCGCCGACCGGGCAGAGCTGCACGATGTTGGCGCTGAAGTTCGAGGCCAGCGGCTTGTCGGCGAAGATGTTGACCTCGGTGTGGTCCCCCCGCCCGACGAAGTCGATCATGGGGTCGCCCGCCACCTCCTCCTGGAAGCGGGTGCAGCGGGCGCACTGGATGCAGCGTTCGCGGTCGAGGGCGATCAGGGGGTTGATCGGGATGGGCTTGGCCCAGTGGCGCTTCTCCTCGACGAAGCGGCTCTCCCCGGGCCCGAAGCCGAACGTCTGGTCCTGGAGGGGGCACTCGCCACCCCGGTCGCACACCGGGCAGTCGAGAGGATGGTTGATGAGGAGGAACTCGAGAACCCCGTCCTGGGCCTTCTTCACCGTGTCCGAGGTGGTGACGATCTCCTGGTCGGGGGCCACGGGCACGTAGCAGGAGGGCTGGAGAGCGAAGCCGCGCGGCCCCTTGACCTCCACCAGGCACATGCGGCACATGCCGACGGGCTTCATGCGGGGGTGCCAGCAGAACCGGGGGATGTAGATACCGGCCCGCTCGGCGGCGGCGATGATCATCTCGCCGTCCTTGGCCTCGACCTTCTTCCCGTCGATGACGATGTCAGGCATACGGGCAGCCGCCCTCTTTGATGTGGACGAGGAACTCGTCCTTGAACATCTTGAGGGCCGAAGTGATCGAGGACGGGATCGACGGCCCGAGCACGCAGATCGTGGTCTTGGCCGGGGGCCAGCGCAGCCCTGGGGCGATGTTGTCGCACACGTCGAGCAGCAGTTCGAGGTCGCTTTCCCGGCCCCCACCGAGCTCGATGCGGCGCATGATCTTGTCGACCCAGCCGCCGCCCTCACGGCACGGCGTGCACTGGCCGCACGACTCCTTGTGGAAGAACTGGGTGATCCGCCACGCCGCCCTGACCATGCAGGTGGTGTCGTCCATGACCACCACCGAGCCCGACCCCAGCATCGATCCAGCCTTGCCCACCGCGTCCTGGTCGAGGGGCATGTCGAGCTGGTCGGGACCGAACCACGGGGCGGAGACGCCGCCGGGCACGAACGCCTTGAGCTCGTTGCCGTTGCGGATGCCGCCGCCGAGGGCAGGGTCGTAGATCAGGTCCCGGAACGTCGTCTTCGCCATCTCGATCTCGAAGTTGGCGGGACGGTTTACGTGGCCCGAGAGGGAGAAGATGCGGGTGCCGGCCGACCGGCCGACGCCGAGGGCGGCGAAGCCCTTCCCGCCGTGCTGGACGATCCACGGCAGGTTGGAGACGGTCTCGACGTTGTTGACGATCGTCGGCTGGGAGTACAGGCCTTTGACGGCCGGGAACCACGGCGGCTTCTCACGGGGGTAACCGCGCTTGCCCTCCAGGCTCTCCAGCAGGGCGGTCTCCTCGCCGCAGATGTAGGCGCCCGCGCCGGGGTGGACGACCAGGTCGATGGAGAACCCCGAGCCGAAGATGTCCTGGCCCACCGCGCCGTACTCGTAGGCCTCGTTGAGGGCCGCCGTCATCCGCTCCAGGCCGAGGGCGAACTCACCCCGGACGAAGATAAACGCCTGGGCCGCACCGACGGCGTAGGCGCAGATGAGCGTGCCCTCGATCACCTGGTGGGGGTCGCCCTCCAGCAGCATGTGGTCCTTGAACGTGCACGGCTCGCTCTCGTCCCCGTTGATGACCAGGTAGGCGGGACGGGGCTTGGCCAGCATCGACCACTTCTTGCCCGCCTCGAACCCGGCGCCGCCCCGACCGAGGAGGTTGGCGTCGAGGACCTCCTTGGAGACGTCCTCGGGTGTCATGGTGAGCGCCTGGCGGAAGCCCTGGTAGCCGCCCTTGTCGAGGTAGCTGCGCAGCGTCCACGACTCGGGCTGGCCGAGGCGGGCGGTGACGATGGCGGGAGCGTCGGTGAGCATCAGCCGCCCAGCCCCAGGCCGCCGGGGGACCGCTCGGCGCCGTGGGCCGGCGCAGTCGGGAGCGGGGCCTGGCGGCGCACCCGGCACAGCGTGCCGTGGGGCGGCACCTCCTCGTCGAGACGGCCGTTGCGGAGGTCGTCGACAAGGCGGTCGAAGTCCTCGTTGGTGAGCGGCCCGAAGAACCGCCAATTGACGGCCAGGCACGGGGCACCGCCGCAGTAGGCGATGCACTCCACGTCCTCGAGCGTGAACATGCCGTCCTCGGTGGTGCCGCCCGGAGCGACCCCCAGCCGCTCCTCGGCGTGGGCCAGCAGCTCGTAGGCGCCGTTGATCATGCACGCCAGGTTGGTGCAGACCGAGACCAGGTAGCGGCCCACGGGATGGGTGAACAGCATGTCGTAGAAGCTGGCCGTGCCGTACACCTCGGCCGCCTCGAGATCCAGCAGCTCGGCCACGTGGGCGATGACGTCGGGCGTCAGCCAGCCGTTCTGCTCCTGGGCCACGTGGAGGATGGGAATGAGGGCAGACCGGGCCTGCGGATACAGCGCGATGAGGTCCTTGGCCCGCTGGACGTTCTCGGGCGATAGGCGTGCCATCCCGCCCGCACCCTAGTCGCCTGCTGATTCTCGCTGCGGCCGCTAGACGGCCGGGCGGCTGACTCACCGTATCGACCGAAGCTGGTCAACCTTCAGCCGCCAACCCGGGCTCAATCAGCAGGCGCCTAGCGCGACGACGCGCACGGCCCCTGGTTGGTTCCGGTGCCGGAGGGACGTAGCGTTGGCCGGCGATGCGATCCCTCCGCCGGGCGAGCGTGCTGGTCACGGCCCTGCTCGTCGGGCTGGCCGGGTGCTCGGACGGCGGCGGTGAGACCGGCGGGGACCGGTCGGGCGAAGAGGTCACGGTGCGGGCCATGAACCTCCCCGACGACCCGAGCATCGCCGTGCTCATGTACCTGCCGCAGTCGATCACCATCAACCGGGGGACGACCGTGTCGTGGGCGCTGGCCGGCCCCGAGCCCCACTCGGTCACGTTCTACCCGGCGGGCGAGGTGCCGCCTGCGACCGGTAGCGGGCAGGCCCTGTTCGCGCCGCGGCCGGCAGCGGGCGGTGTCCACGACCCCGCCGCCCTGATCAACAGCGGGCTCGTCCCCTTCGGGCCCGCGCCTCCGGCGCCGTTCCGGCTGCGCTTCGACCGGGCCGGCTCGTTCCGGTACTACTGCGTGATCCATCCCCAGATGATCGGGACGGTCGACGTGGTGCCGCGGGACGTCGACGCAGACACGCAGGACGAGATCACCCACCGGGCCGACAGGGAGCTCCGGCAGTGGACGGCGGAGGGGCGGGAGGCCAAGCGCCGGTTGACGAGCGGGCCCCCGGTCAGCGCCCGCAACCCCGACGGGACGATCACGTGGACGGTCGAGGCGGGCATCACCACCGGGCACATCGACGTCCTCCACTTCTCGCCGGTCACGGCCGACATCCGGCCCGGTGACAGCATCCGCTTCGTCAACAGCTCCCAGGCTCCGCACACGGCGACGTTCGGAGGGGGCCAGCCACCTCCAGAGGACCCCGCCTCCCCCGAGGCGACCCAGCCCTGGCCCGGTCCTTCGCCGCAGGTCCTCAACCCCACCGACCGGGCCGGGACGGGGACGCTTCCACCCGCCGGGCCGGCTGGGTCGGGCCTGCCCGTGGCCGCCCGCAGCTTCATCTTCGTCGTGACCGAGTCGGGCGAGTACCCCTACGTCTGCGTTTACCACCGGGGCAGCGGGATGGGCGGGATGATCAGGGTGGCGTGAGGAGGCCGAGGATCTCCTCGCCGTAGAGCTCCAATTTGGTGGGACCGATGCCGGGCAGGGCCCGCAGCTCGGTGAGGGTCTTCGGGCGGGCGACGGCGATGCCCCGCAGGTAGCGGTCGGGCAGGACGACGTAGGCGGGCACGTTGTCGCGGCGGGATCGCTCGAGGCGCCACGCCCGGAGCGCGGCTTCGGCCGCCTCCGCCTCGGGCGGCAGGTCGGCAAGGGGGGCGGGCGGCGTCGACCGGGCGAGGGCGGGCGGCGTAGCGGGCACGGTGGCCACGGCCGGGGCGGTGGCGGTGCCGTCCAGCTCGGCGAGGAAGGGGCTGGGGCGGGACCCGTCCACCAGCAGGGCGACGTCCGTGCGGCCGCGGGTGATGGCCACGTGCAGCACCCGGCGCTCCTCCTCCACGTCCAGGGCGAGGCGGTGGGGCATGAGACCGGAGCTGACGCCGAACACCGCCACCCGATCCCACTCCCGACCCTTGACCCGGTGGATCGTCGAGAGGGTGACGCCGCCGGGCGTCGCTTCCCGATGGAACACCGCCCGCAGCCACGGCTCGAACGTCCTCGGGTCGGGGTGCAGATCGGCCACCTGCATGAGCGCCTCGAGGTCGTCGAGGTGGCTGGACCCGCCGTCGCCGGCCCGGGACGAGTCGAGCAGGCCCATGGCCCCGCCCAGCCCGACCTTGTCGCGCACCACGTCGAGCACGTCCCGGGTCGAGCCGGTGGTGGCCGAGTCGGCCACCAGGCGGAGGTCGTCGACGAGGGTGACCACCTTGGCCGCCACCTTCTCGTCGTCTATGCGGTCGGCCATGCCCAGCAGGCGGTCGAGGCTGAGCCGACCCCGCAGCCACTTCGGGAACCACTGGGGGAATCCCCGCGACGGCCGGCGGTAGACCTCGACGACGTCGTTGCCGTCGATGTGGTCGGGATCGGCGGCGATGCGGAGGTAGGCGAGGGCGGCCCGCACGCCGGTGCGCTCGAGCACGTCCGGACGCAGGACCGAGTCGACGGGCACGCCCGCCTCGGCCAGGGCGACGTGGGGGGCGAGCAGCATGGAGTTGACCCTGGTCAGGACGGCGACCGACGCGGGGTCGCGGCCCGGGCCGTCCAGCCATTCCCGCACCACGTCGGCGAGCGCCGTCGCCCCCTCGGACGGGCCGTGGCGGCGCACGGCCAGGGCGGCGGTGGAGGCGGAGGGGCCAGGGCGGATGACCTTGCCGACCCGGCGGCGGTTGTAGTCGAGAAGGTGGCGGGCGGCGTCGACCACCCCCGTGGAGCAGCGGTAGTTGACCTCGAGAGCATGGGTGGCGGCCCCCGGGTAGTAGCGGTCGAAGTCGACGAGGAAGGATGGATCGGCGCCGGCGTGGCCGTAGATGACCTGGTCGTCGTCGCCCACCCCGAACACGTCGAGCCCGGGCGCGGCCAGCAGGCGCAGCAGCAGCACGTGGGCGGGGGTGAGGTCCTGGAACTCGTCGACGAGCAGGTGCCGGCAGGAAGCCTGCTCCCGGCGCCGGAACGGCCCGTCGGCCAGCAGCACCTCGATGGCGCCGTAGACCTGGTCGTCGAAGTCGACGACCCCCCGGTCGGCGAGGTGGCGGCGGAAGTGGGGGAAGGCCTCGGCCAGGCCGGGCACGTCGTCACGCTCGTCCTCCACCACCGCCGGGTCGCGGAGCCCGAGCCGGACGAGGGAGAGCGCTTCGAGGTAGGGGCCGAGGGGGTCGGTGTTGACGCGGCGGCGCTGGCGGGGAACCAGCTCCTCGACGATGCGGCGGACCTCCCGCTCCTCGAGCACAGCCGGGGCCCGACCGCCGCGGGACCGGGCCAGCACGCCCAGGCCCAGGGCGTTGAGGGTCTGGACGCGCGGGCGGAAGTCGACGGTGCGCTCCTCCAGCTCGAGCTGCGCCTTCTTGTTGTAGGCGACGGCCAGGACCGTCTGCCGCTCGAAGCCCCGGTCGACGATCAGGTGGCGCAGGCGTTCGGTGAGCACCCGCGTCTTCCCCGAACCGGCGGGAGCGAGGATGCGGGCCGGCCCGGCCCCGTGGGAGACCGCCTCCAGCTGGTCGGGAGCGAGGTCGGCGTGGGGCGGAACGGGCGGCGGAACGACCGCCAGCCGGCCCAGCTCTACCGAGTCGGCGTGCACCACGGCGTGGTCCACGTCGAGGGGGCCACGAGGCCCGCCGTCGATCCACGCCGGCTGGCCGTCGGGAAGGACGACGTCGGCGGGACCACCTTCGGTGGCGCCGAGCCGCTGCGCCTTCCGCCCCCACCACCACACCGGCGACCCACCCTGGCGGGCGTCGTAGTTGTTGGCCCAGAGGAGGAAGTGGAGGCGGTCGAGCAGGGGCTCGAAGGCGGCGCCCAGCGTCCACGGCTCGGCCACGACCGAGGTCGGGTCGCGAAAGCGGGCGGGGTCGACGCCGAGCTCCACCACGACGGGCCGGCGCCGCAGCCACGCGTCGTGAAGCCGGTCGACCGTCGACCGGGGGTCGGCCAGCGTCGCCTCGTCGACACGTACGACGGGAGCGTCGGCCCACGCCGGCGGCACGGGCGCGCCGGCGGGAACGATCACCCCCCGCCCGAGCACGTCAGCTATCGATCGACCTCAAGGCGATAGCCGCTCTCCCACGCCCGAACCCTAGCGGCAGGCCTTCAGCGAACGGCAGCCTCGGGCCGAGCCAGGGGCGAAGCGTGGTCGGCGGGCGATGGCCCGATCCGGCGCTCGAACAGGGCGAGGGCGGCCGCTACAGCAACGCCGCCGAGCACGAGCAGAGAGGCGATGACCGCCCCAGGGGGTGCGTCGACCTTGGACCAGAGCCACGACAGAGCCGCGGCGGCGCCGGTTCCCGCCACCGTCAGGAGCGCGAGGACAACGTGGAAGGGCCCGCCCGGCAACGTTCCGGCGTCGTACGTCTGCGCAGACGTGGTCACCCGGATGGCGACGGCGATGACGAGCAGCACGGTGC
>DASUXN010000275.1:0-2217 GCA_036377875.1 Acidimicrobiales bacterium | reverse complement strand
CCCAGCTCCCAACCGTTGACCACCAGGTCGTAGGCCTGCGAGCGCACCGCCAGCGGGTCGGACTCGAGCAGGTCGAGGTCGTGGGGATGGGGCATGGTGAACGGATGGTGGGCGGGGATGGGCCGCCCGTCGCGGTCGATGCCCTCGAACAGCGGGAAGTCGGTCACCCAGGTGAAGCGCAGGCCGCCCTCGTGGACCGCCGGCCGGCCGAGCTCGAGGCGGAGGATGCTCAGCACGTGGTTCACCATGCGCTCGTCCCCGGCCACGATGAGCACGAGGTCGCCCGGCGCCGCACCGAGGGCCGCGACCACGCCCACCTTCTCCTCGTCGGACATGAACTTGGCCACCGGCGAGTCCAGTTCGCCCTCGGTCGTGACTCTCATCCACACCAGGCCCGCCGCGCCCGCGGCCCGAGCCCGGTCGGTGAGGCGGTCGAGAGAGGCCCGATTCAGGTCGCCCTTGGCCGGCACGAGGATGCCTTTGACCGCGGAGGGCGGTTGGAAGGCCCGGAAGGTGGCGCCCGCGAAGACGGCCGTCAGGTCGGTCAGCTCCATCCCGAACCGGAGGTCGGGCTTGTCGGTGCCGAACCGGTCCTGGGCCTCCTTCCAGGTCATCCGGGGGATCTCACCGGGGGCGTCCTCGGGGCGGACGGCCTTGGTGGCGGCCAGCACCGCCTCGGAGATGAAGGCCATGACGTCCTCGGTGTCGACGAAGCTCGCCTCGGCGTCCAGCTGGGTGAACTCGAACTGGCGGTCGGCGCGAAGGTCCTCGTCCCGCAGGCAGCGAGCCATCTGGTAGTAGCGGTCGGTCCCGCCCACCATCAGCAGCTGCTTGAACAACTGAGGGCTCTGGGGCAGGGCGTAGAAGCTGCCGGGCTGGAGGCGGGAGGGCACGACGAAGTCACGCGCCCCCTCGGGCGTGGAGGCGATGAGGATCGGCGTCTCGACCTCGACGAAGCCCTGCGCCTCCATGGCGGCCCGGATGGCCGAGTTGACGGTCGCCCGCAGCCGCAGGTTGCGCTGCATAGGGGCCCGGCGCAGGTCGAGGTAGCGGTGGCGGAGGCGCAGCACCTCGTCGGCCTCGGTGGTGGCGGTGAGGGGGAACGGGGGCGGGTCGGCCCGCGACAGGACCTGCACCTCGCAGTCGCCGATCTCGACGTCGCCGGTGGCCAGGCTGGGGTTGGCGGTGCCCTCGGGGCGGGTGCGGACGGTGCCGGTCACGGCCAGCACGTATTCGGAGCGAAGGTCGACAGAGCCGTCGACCACGCACTGCACGATCCCGGTGTGGTCGCGGAGGTCGACGAAGGCGAGGTGCTCGCCGTGCTCGCGGTGGCGGTCGACCCATCCGCAGATGGTGACGGTGCGACCCGCGTCGTCGGCGCGGAGGGCGCCGCAGTAGTCGGTGCGCAGGCTCATCCCAACCGTTCCTCGACCAGCTTGACCACGTCCTCCCGGGCGATCTCCTCCTGCTCTCCCGTGGAGAGGTCCCTCAATGTCACCGTCCCGGCGCTCACTTCACGCTCGCCCACGAGGAGGGCCAGGCGGACGCCGGCCCGGTCGGCCGACTTCAGCTGGGCCTTCATCGACCGGGAGTCGAACGACCGGTCGCAGCCGATGCCGGCCTCCCGCAGGACATGGGCCAGGGCGGTGGCCTCCGCTCCCCCGGTGGTGTCCACTACCCACACGCTCACTGTCGACGTGGGCGCCGGGAAGACGCCCTCGGTGTCGGCGGCCAGCAGGATGCGCTCCACGCCCAGGCCGAAGCCGATGCCGGGCGTGGGCGGACCGCCCAGGGACTCGGCCAGCTTCCCGTACCGCCCTCCTCCCCCCAGGGCGTTCTGGGCGGCGTCGAGAGCCGACGACTGAAGCTCGAACGTGGTGCGGGTGTAGTAGTCGAGCCCCCGCACCAGCCGGGGAGCGAGCGTGAACGGCACGCCCAGGGCGGCGAGGCCGGCCGCGACCCGGTCGAAGTGGTTCCGGCACGGCTCGCACAGGTTGTCGAGGAGGCGGGGGGCATCGACTGTGGCCGTCGCGCACGTCTCCCGCTTGCAGTCGAGGACCCGCAAGGGGTTCTCGGCCCACCGGGTCCGGTGCTCGTCGCACAGCGACTCCCGCCGCCCCTCGAGGTACGAGCGCAGTGTCTCGAGGTAGGCGGGCCGGCACACCGGGTCGCCCAGCGAGTTGATGAGGAGCAGCGCCCGCCGGAGCCCGAGGTCCC
>DASUXN010000274.1:0-2433 GCA_036377875.1 Acidimicrobiales bacterium | reverse complement strand
ACGTCATGGAGCGCGGCCTCCCCGGGGTCGTCGAGGCCCTCGGGGACGACGACGCCGCCGGGGCCGCCGCGGCCCGGGCCATCATGACCACCGACTCCGTCTCCAAGCAGGCCGCCTACGTCCGCGACGGGTGGACGGTCGGCGGGATGGCCAAGGGCGCGGGCATGCTCGCCCCGGGTCTGGCCACGATGCTCGTGGTGCTCACGACCGACGCCGAGCTCTCCTCCGACGCCCTGCAGTGGGCGCTCGAGGACGCGGTGAAGGTCACGTTCAACCGCACCGACTCCGACGGCTGCATGTCGACCAACGACACCGTGGTCCTGCTCGGCTCGGGCGCCTCCGGGATCACGCCGGACGAGTTCGAGTTCAGCCAGGCCGTGACCGCGGTGTGCCACTCGCTGGCCCAGCAGCTCATCACGGACGCCGAGGGCGCGTCCCACGACATCGAGATCACCACCGTCAACGCCGCGACCGAGCGGCAGGCGGAGGACGTGAGCCGCTCGGTGGCCCGCTCCAACCTCTTCAAGGCCGCGATCTACGGCAACGACCCCAACTGGGGCCGCGTCCTGTCCGCGGTCGGCACCACCGACGCCGCGTTCGACCCCGACCGGCTCGACGTCGCCATCAACGGTGTCGTGGTCTGCCGCAACGGCATGATCGGGGACCCGCGCGAGGGCGTGGACCTGGCCGCCGACCGCAGGGTCACCGTCCTGGTCGACCTCAAGGCCGGGGACGCCGACGCCACCGTCTGGACCAACGACCTGACCCACGACTACGTCGAGGAGAACAGCGCCTACTCCAGCTGACCAGCCCGCCCACCAGCACAGCACCGACCCACGGCGCAGGAGAACCATGACCGACCCGAGTGACCCGACCCGCTACGAGACCGCCCAGCTGAAGGCGGGCACCCTGATGGAGGCCCTGCCCTGGATCCAGCGCTTCGCCGGGTCCGTGATGGTCTTCAAGTACGGCGGCAACGCCATGGTGTCCGAGCCGCTGCGGCAGGCCTTCGCGGAGGACATGGTGTTCCTGCGCCACGTCGGGATCAAGCCGGTCGTGGTGCACGGCGGAGGGCCCCAGATCAACCGCATGCTGGAGCAGCTGGGCATCGAGTCCGAGTTCCGCAGCGGGCTGCGCGTCACCTCCAAGGAGGCCGTGGACGCCATCCGCATGGTGCTGACCGGGCAGGTCCAGCGGGAGCTCGTCTCCCTGCTCAACGCCACCGGCCCGTACGCCGTCGGGCTCTCGGGGGAGGACGCCGAGCTGTTCCGCGCGGTCCGCCGGGGCACCGTCGTGGACGGCGAGGAGGTGGACCTCGGCCACGTGGGCGAGGTCGTCGGCGTCAACCCCGAGCCCGTCACCCAGCTCCTCGAGGCCGGGCGGATCCCCGTCATCTCCTCCGTGGCGCCGGAGGTCGACGCGCACGGCCGCCCCACGGGGGAGATCCTCAACGTCAACGCGGACACCGCCGCCGCCGCCGTGGCGGTGGCCCTGCGCGCCGAGAAGTTCGTGGCCCTCACGGACGTCGAGGGGCTCTACGCGAACTGGCCCGACAAGGACTCCCTCATCGCGTCCCTGTCCGCCTCGGAGCTGCGCGCGATGCTCCCGAGCCTGCAGGCCGGGATGATCCCCAAGATGGAGGCGGCCCTGCGGGCCGTGGAGGGCGGGGCGCGCCGGGCGTCCATCGTCGACGGGCGCAGCCCGCACACGTGCCTGCTCGAGATCTTCACCGACACCGGCATCGGTACCCAGCTCGTCCCCGACCACGGAGCATCGTCATGACCGCCCAGCACACCGCCTCCCGCTACTCGGCCCAGACCGCCCTGCTCGGCGAGTACGCCGACTCGCTGCTCGGCGTCTTCGGCAGCCCGTCCCTCGTGCTCACCCACGGCAAGGGCGCCGTGGTCACCGACGCCGACGGCCGGGACTACCTCGACCTGCTCGCGGGCATCGCCGTCAACGCCCTCGGCCACGCCCACCCGCGCTGGGTGGAGATCGTCTCCCGCCAGCTCGCCACCCTCGGGCACGTCTCCAACTTCTTCACCTCCCCCCAGCAGATCGCCCTCGCCGGGAAGCTGCTGTCCCTGGCCGGCGCGCCCGCGGGCTCCCACGTCTTCTTCGCGAACTCCGGCACCGAGGCCAACGAGGCCGCGTTCAAGCTCGCCCGCCGCCACGGCCACGAGCACCCCGGCCCGGACGGCCGGCCCCGCGGCACCGTCCTCGCCCTCGAGTCCGCCTTCCACGGCCGCACCATGGGCGCCCTCGCCCTGACCGCCAAGGAGGCCTACCGGGCGCCCTTCGAGCCCCTCCCGGGCGGGGTCCGGCACATCCCGGCGACCGTCGAGGCCCTCGAGGAGCACCTCGACGGGACCGTGGCCGCGCTGATCGTGGAGCCCGTCCAGGGCGAGGCCGGCGTGCGCGAGCTGCCGGAGG
>DASUXN010000273.1:0-4381 GCA_036377875.1 Acidimicrobiales bacterium | reverse complement strand
TGCTGGCGTGCGCCCGCATCGGCGCCCCCCACTCGGTCGTTTTCGGCGGGTTCTCGGCCGAGGCCCTCAGCGACCGGATCAACGACGCCGAAGCCCGGGTCCTCGTCACCGCGGACGGCGGCTGGCGGCGGGCGGCGGCCGTCCCGCTCAAGGCCAACGCCGACGCCGCCGTGGCCGCCACCCCGTCCATCGACCATGTCGTGGTCGTGCAGCGGACCGGGACCGACGTCACCATGGTCGACGGTCGCGACCACTGGTACCACGTGCTCATGGAGAGCGCCTCGACCGACTGCCCGGCCGAGCCCATGGACTCCGAGGACCTCCTATACCTCTTATATACGTCGGGCACGACGGCCAAGCCCAAGGGGATCATGCACACGACGGGCGGCTACCTCACCCACGTGGCGTTCACCCACCGCTACGTGTTCGACCTGCACCCGGAGACCGACGTCTACTGGTGTGCGGCCGACATCGGCTGGGTCACCGGCCACAGCTACATCGTCTACGGGCCGCTGGCCAACGGCGCCACCTCGGTCCTCTACGAGGGCAGCCCCGACACGCCCGGCCGCGACCGCTGGTGGTCGATCGTCGAGCGCTACAAGGTGACCAAGCTGTACACCGCGCCCACCGCCATCCGTACGTTCATGAAATGGGGGACGGAGCTACCCGCGGGACACGACATGTCGTCGCTGGTCCTGCTCGGGAGCGTGGGCGAGCCCATCAACCCCGAGGCATGGGTCTGGTACTGGCAGCACATCGGGGGCGGGCGCTGCCCCGTGGTGGACACGTGGTGGCAGACCGAGACGGGCGGGATCATGATCTCGCCCCTGCCGGGCGCGACAACACTCAAGCCCGGATCGGCCACGTTCCCGCTGCCCGGTGTCGGAGCGGAGATCGTCGACGACCACGGCCAGCCCATCTCGTCGGGGGGCGGGTACCTCACCCTCACCCATCCGTGGCCAGGGATGCTCCGGGGCATCTACAAGGACCCCGACCGGTTCCGTCAGACCTACTGGTCCCGCTTCGAGGGCCGGTACTTCGCCGGGGACGGGGCCAAGCTCGACGACGACGGCTACTTCTGGTTCCTGGGACGGGTCGACGACGTCATGAACATCTCCGGCCACCGGGTGTCGACCACCGAGGTCGAGTCGGCCCTGGTCGACCACCCGTCGGTGGCCGAGGCGGCGGTGGTGGGTCGGAAGGACGACACCACCGGCCAGGCGATCATCGCCTTCGTGACCTTGAAAGGCACAGAGCTCGGGTCGCCCGAGCACGGTGAGGATCTCCGCAAGCACGTCGCCAAGAAGATCGGCCCCATCGCCCGTCCCAAGACCGTCATCTTCACCGACGACCTGCCCAAGACCCGCAGCGGGAAAATCATGCGCCGGCTCCTGCGGGACGTGGCCGAGGGTCGGGACCTGGGAGACACCACCACGCTGGCCGACGCCTCGGTGGTCGACGAGATCCGCCGCCGGGCCACGACCTCCACCGACGAGGAGTAAGGCTCCCTGGACACGCCGAAGCACTGGCGCTGGCGCGCCGACCCCCGCCCGTCCGGGCCCGCGGTGGTGTTCGACGTCGACGGCGTGCTCTCCGACGCCACCGGCCGCCAGCACTTCCTCGACGGCCCTGGTCGCAAGGACTGGAACGGCTTCTTCGACGCCTGCGGGGACGACCCGCTCATCGAGGACGTGGCCGTTCTGTCCGAGCTGCTCGACCCCGGCCTGACCGTCGTCCTCCTCACCGGGCGCCCGCTGCGTGTCCGTCGGATGACGCTGGACTGGCTCGAGCGCCACAAGCCCCGTTGGGACCTCCTCGTCATGCGCCCATCGGGCGACTACTCGGCCGCCCTGGAGTTCAAACGGGGGACGGTGAGTGACCTACGCGAGCGCGGCTTCGTCCCCCGCCTCGCCTTCGAGGACGACCGCCGCAACTACGACATGTTCCGCGAGGAGGGCGTCCCCTGCATCTATCTCCACTCCGGCTACTACCCGTAAGGCCACGGCCGTGACCGACATCCCGCAGGTAGACCAGCTGAAGGTCCCTCCCGAGTACGGGGCGCCGTCGAAGCTGCTTCCCTGGGACGCAGTCGTCGCCCGGCTGGCGGAGGCCAGGCACTACTGGCTCGTCACCACCCGCCCCGACGGCCGTCCCCACGTCACGGCCCTCGACGGTCTGTGGATCGACGGCCGGTGGTACTTCGGCGGGGTGCCGACGACGCAATGGCAGCGCAACCTCAGGGCCGACTCCCGGGCCGTCCTCCACCTGGAGGACGCCATGTCGGCCGTCGTCGTCGAAGGCACCTGCGCCATCGAGCAGCCCGACCAGGCGTTCGCCGCCCGGCTGGCGGCGGCGTCGAAGGAGAAGTACGGGTACGGCCCACCGGCCTCGGTCTACCTGGGCGGCGTCTGGGCCCTTCGGCCGACGGTGGCCAGGGCGTGGACCGACCTAACCGTCGACGCCACTCGCTACCGCTTCCGGTAGCGCCGCCGGAACGTTCTCGGGCGGCCTAGCGTTGAACGAGTCGAGACGTGCCGAGGGGCGCGCTCAGGAGCGAACCATGAGCAAGAACACGATCAAGACGTACACCCTGCTCGCCGGCCTCGGCGGCATGCTCGTGCTGGTCGGGAGCTTCTTCGGTCGGGGCGGAGCGATCATCGGCCTGCTCATCGGCCTCGCCTTCGTCGGGGGCTCGTACTGGTTCTCCGACAAGCTGGCCATCAGATCGGCCCGGGCCGTGCCCGTCGCCGAGCACGAGCTGCCCGAGTACTACCGGATCATGCGGGAGCTGACATCGGCCGCCGGCATGCCCATGCCCGCGCTGTACGTCACCCCCGACATGCAGCCCAACGCCTTCGCCACCGGCCGCAACCCGGAGCACGCGGCGGTGGCGGTCACCCAGGGAATCCTCAACCTCCTCGACTGGGACGAGCTGAAGGGCGTCCTGGCCCACGAGATCAGCCACATCGGCAACCGCGACATCCTCATCGGCTCGGTGGCCGCCGCAGTGGCCATGGGCATCACGTTCATCGCCCGCATGGCCATGTGGGGGGCGATGTTCGGAGGCGGCAGCAGCGACGACGACCACCCCAACCCGATCGCTCTGCTCGCGTTCAGCCTGCTCGCGCCGATCGCCGCCATGCTGCTCCAGATGGCCCTCAGCCGCAGCCGCGAGTTCGAGGCCGACCGCACCGGCGCCCGCCTGCTGGGCACGGGCGAGCCTCTCGCCCGGGCCCTGGCCAAGCTGGAGCACGGCGCCCGGGTCATCCCGATGAACGTCGACCCGGTGCAGGCCGGCAAGTACATCGTGAACCCCCTGACCGGCCGCAAGGTCCAGTTCGCCAACCTGTTCACCACCCACCCTCCCATGGAGGAACGCATCGCCCGCCTGCAGGCCGGCGACTGGCGTCGCTGAATTCGGGGCGGACCTCCAGCTAACCTGCTGCTGCGAGCAGGGAATCGGGGGGCAGGCGGCGAACTGAGGTTGCGTCGTGACGAGTCGGGCTCGTTCAGCGCGGGCTCTCGCACCTGTGGTGCTGGCGCTGGTCGTGGGGGGAATCGGGAATGCGGGGGCGCAGACGCCCCCTACCGTCGCGGTCCAGCAGGCCACGACCACCACCGTCCCCAATCTGCTCGAGCAGATTCTCAACGGCCTGCTCCCGACCACCACCGCCCCGACCACTGTTCCTCCGCCGCCGTCCGAACCGGCCCCCGCGGGCGATTCCGGCTCCGGAGGAGGAGCGGGTGGCAGCAGCCCGTCATCGCCGCCGTCGACGTCCACCACGGAGCGGACCATTCCGCCCGAGGCCCAGCGCATCATCAACTCGGTAAACCGGACGGGCAGCAACAACACCCTCGCCCTGCTCGAGGCACTGCGGCCGCTCATGGACCAGGGGCTCAACCAGGAGGAAGCGGCCATCGTCGGCATGGGCCAGTTCCCCGTGGCGGGTGAGGCGTACTGGAGCGACGACTGGTACGCAGCCCGCTTCACCCCGGAGTTCCACTTCCACAAGGGGACCGACATCTTCGCGGCGCGAGGCACGCCGGTGCGGGCGCCGGTGGACGGCCGGGTCGAGTTCGCCTCCGAGGGGGCGGGCGGGCTCGCCGCCTACGTCACCGGCGGGGACGGCACCTACTACTACATGGCCCACCTCGACCGCTTCGCCCCCGACGTCCGCTCCGGGCAGACCGTCAAGCAGGGCCGCGTCATCGGATTCAACGGCTCCAGCGGCAACGCCGAGGGCGGGTCACCCCACGTCCACTTCGAGATCCACCCGCGCGGCGGCGAGGCCGTCAACCCCAAGACCGTCCTCGACCGCTGGGTCACCGAGGCGATCGACGGCCTGCGCAAGGTCATCCCGTCCTACCAGGCCGGCCTGCC
>DASUXN010000272.1:0-2385 GCA_036377875.1 Acidimicrobiales bacterium | reverse complement strand
GGCCGGCGACCTCGGCGAAGTCGAGGGCGATCCCGTCGAACACCGACTCGTCCCAACCGACGAGATCCATCTTGTTGATGGCCAGGACGACGTGGGGGATGTGCAGGAGGGCGGCGATCGAGGCGTGGCGGCGGCTCTGTTCCAGGACGCCCTTGCGGGCGTCGACCAGCACCACGGCCACGTCGGCCGTGGACGCGCCGGTGACCATGTTGCGGGTGTACTGGACGTGACCGGGGGTGTCGGCCAGCACGAACGTGCGGCGGGGCGTGGCGAAGTAGCGGTAGGCCACGTCGATGGTGATCCCCTGCTCCCGCTCCGCCCGGAGCCCGTCAGTGAGCAGCGCCAGGTTCATCTCGTCGAGCCCACGGCGCAGCGAGTCGCGCTCCACCGCCGCCAGCTGGTCCTCGAGGATCGACTTGGAGTCGTAGAGCAGCCGCCCGATGAGCGTGCTTTTGCCGTCGTCCACCGACCCGGCCGTCGCCACCCGGATCAGGCCGGCGCGAGAGATGTCCTCAGCGCTGCTCACGAGTGTGCAGAAATACGGCCATATGGCGTAAAAATGCACACTGCCACTCTGCGGAGCGGCGTTCGGCTCAGAAGTAGCCCTCGCGCTTGCGGTCCTCCATGGCCGCTTCGGAGAAGCGGTCGTCGGCCCGGGTGGCGCCTCGCTCGGTTATGCGGGTGGCGGCCACCTCCTCGATGATCTCCTCGACGGTGGTGGCCGACGAGCGGACCGCGCCGGTGCAGCTCATGTCGCCGACGGTGCGGTAGCGCACCAGGGCGTTCTCTTCGACGATCTCGCCCGGCTGGGGCACGACCGGCCCGCCGACGGCCAGCAGCATGCCGTCGCGCTGGACGACCGTGCGGCGGTGGGCGAAGTAGATGCTCGGCACCTCGAGGCCCTCACGGGCGATGTACTCCCACACGTCCAGCTCGGTCCAGTTGGAGAGCGGAAAGGCCCGGATGTGCTCGCCCTTGCGGAGGCGGGCGTTGTAGAGGTTCCACAGCTCGGGACGCTGGTTCTTGGGCAGCCACTGCCCGAAGTCGTCGCGAAAGCTGAGGATGCGCTCCTTGGCCCGTGCCTTCTCCTCGTCGCGGCGGGCACCGCCGAAGGCGGCGTCGAAGCCGTGTTCCTCGATGGCCCGCAGCAGGGTGACGGTCTGGAGGCGGTTGCGGCTGGGCTGTGGCCCGCGCTCCTCGACGGCCCGGCCGGCATCGATGTCGTCCTGCACGTTGGCCACGATGAGCCGCTCGGCCAGCTCGCCCACCCGCCGGTCGCGAAACTCGATGGCCTCGGAGAAGTTGTAGCCGGTGTCGACGTGCATGACCGGGAAGGGGAACCGACCGGGACGGAAGGCCTTCTCGGCCAGCCGCAGCAGCACGATCGAGTCCTTGCCGCCGCTGAAGAGCAGGACGGGCCGCTCCAGCTCGGCCGCCACCTCCCGGAAGATGAACACTGCCTCCGCCTCGAGAGCGGCGAGGTGGTCGAGCCGGTACCGCTCGGGGGCCGCGGTCGCCACGGCACGGTTGACGGTCAAGGTCATGTGTGGAGCCCGCATTCTGTCTTGCCCAACCCCGTCCAACGGCCCGACCGGGGATCCTCCCCGGGCGCGACCGGTTTGGTGCAGGGCCAGCAGCCGATCGAGGGATAGCCGCGCTCGGCCAGCGGGTTGGAAGGCAACCCGTGCTCGGCGGCGTAGAAGTCGGCGTCGAGGTCGGTCCACGTGGCGAGAGGGTTGACCTTCACCATGCTGCGGGCCGCGTCCCACGCCACGATGGGGGCCTTGGCCCGCGTGGGGGCATCCGAGCGCTTGAGGCCGGTGACCCACGCCGCCTTGCCCGCCAGCGCCCGGTTGAGAGGCTCGACCTTGCGCGCGCCGCAGCAGCCGGCCACGTCGGTCTGCCAGAGGTTGTCGGGCGAGACGAGAGGCTTCATGACCCGCAGGTTCAGGTCGTAGCGGCGGCGCAGCTCCTCGACGAACCACAGAGTCTCGGCGAAGTGGTACTGGGTGTCGAGGAACAGGATCTCGATGTCGGGCTTGACCGAGGCGGCCAGGTGCGGGAGCACGCCGTCCTCGAACGAGCAGGCGACGGTGAGGTCGTCGCCGAACTGGTCGACGGCCCACTGGAGGATGGTGGCGGGCGTGGCCCGCTCGAACCGGGCGGAGACGGATTCGAGGTCGAGCCCTTCGTCGAGAAGGCTCATCGGGCCCGCACCTGCGGTGTCGCCCCGACGATCGCTTGCTGGGAGCGGCCTCCCGGGCCGCTCATGTCGCGCACTCCGAGGCGCCGGTGACCGCCGCGTAGGGGCCGGTCTCGCCGTAGTCGACATAGAAGTCGGGCGCCTCGTCGGGCGTAGGGAAGCGGTCGAGCTCGGCCAGCTCG
>DASUXN010000271.1:0-11661 GCA_036377875.1 Acidimicrobiales bacterium | reverse complement strand
GACCTGGCCGACGCGCCGGTCCCCATCGACCCGGGCCTCAAGTCGCTGGTCACGGTGGCCGCTCAGGAGTGCCCGGGCGCGAGCCAGTGCCGCTTCGGCGACGAATGCCTGGCGGAGCGGGCCCTCGACCGGGCCCGTAGCGCCCAGGTCGTCGTCACCAACATCGACCTGTACTGCCTCGACCTGACGCTGGGCGGGGGGCTGCTGGGCGAGCACGACGCGGTGATCGTCGACGAGGCCCACGAGCTGGAGGCAATCGCCAGCCGCACCCTCGGCCTCGAGCTGGGCCGCCGCCGGTTCGGGTGGTTGGCCGGCCAGCTGCGGGGCCTGCTCGTGAGTGGATCGGACGAGCCCGCCCGCCTCGACCGGGTGGGTGAGCACCTCCACGCCGCCCTTACTCCCTTCGCCGGCAAGCGGGTCGATCCCGCGGGCCCGGACGTTGCGGGCGTGCTGGCCGCGGCGGACGACGCGGTGGCCGGCGTGGTGGACGTCCTGCGCCAGCTGCCCGACACCGGCGTGGCCGAGCGCGACGGGCGCCGCCCCCGCTGCCTCCAGGCGGCGTCGTCCCTGCTCACCGACCTGCGTACCGCCCGCACGCCGCCCGCCGGCCAGGTGGCGTGGGTGCCGGAGGGGAACGAGGCCGTCCTCCACCTCGCCCCCGTCGACGTCGCTCCCGCCCTGACCACCCTCATGCACGCCAAGCGCACGACCATCCTCACCAGCGCCACCCTGAGCGTGGGCGGCTCCTTGGAACCTCTGGCGGCGCGCCTGGGCCTGGCAGAGCACAGGCGGGTCCTGAGGGTGGCCAGCCCGTTCGACTACCGCAACCAGGCCCTCCTCTACTGCGCCGCCCATCTGCCCGACCCCCGCCGGGCAGGCGCCGACTTCGACGCCGCCGCCATCGAGGAGCTGGCCGCCCTGGTGGGGGCGGCGGGAGGTCGCACCCTCGCCCTGTTCACCAGCCATCGCATGCTCCGCCTCGCCGCCGAAGCCCTCCGCTCCCGCTTTCCGTGGACGGTCCTGGTCCAGGACGGCCCCCCGTCGCCCGGCCTGATCGAGCAGTTCCGCGACGACGAGCAGGCCTGCCTCCTCGCCACCATGGGCTACTGGCAGGGGGTGGACGTTCCCGGCCCGTCCCTCAGCCTGGTCGCCGTCGACCGCATCCCCTTCCCGCCGCTGCGGGACCCGCTGCTCGACGCCCGCCGGGAAGCGGCCCGGGAGGGGGGCCGCACTCCCTTCGAGGTCGTCGACCTGCCCATCGCCGCCACCCTGCTGGCCCAGGGCGCAGGCCGCCTCATCCGCTCGACCACCGACCGGGGCGTGGTGGCCGTCCTCGACCCCCGACTGGCCAGGGCCTCCTACCGCCCCGCCATCCTCGCGTCGCTGCCCCGGATGCGGCGGGTGATCGACGGCGACGAGGTCCGTCGCTACCTGGCCGCGCTCGCCGCCGAGCGCAGCCCCGAACCGGCGGCGCCGTAACTCGCTCGCCGCCCTCCGACCGGGCGTGGGACCATGCGGGGGCATCGTGGCGGTGACGATCTCCCTCCTGGGCCGGCTGGCCGTCGACGTGGACGGCACGCCCGCCGACGTGGCTCGGCTCGGCGACCTCGGCCGCCTGGCCCTGGCCTACCTCGTGCTGGAACGCAGGCGGCCCGTGCCCCGCGACGAGCTGGCCGACGTGCTGTGGGGCGAGGACGTCCCGGCCACGTGGGACTCGTCGCTGCGGGGCGTGCTGTCCCGGGTGCGGGCCACCCTGGTCGCCGCCGGCCTTCCGCCCGAGGCGCTGGCCGGCCACGCCGGCTGCTACCAGCTCCATCTGCCGCACGACGCGGAGGTCGACGTCGAGTCGGTCGCCGCCGCCCTCGTCGCCGCCGAGGCCGATCTGGCGGTGGCCCCCGAGCAGGCCCGGTCGGTCGCCGCCAGGGCCGCCGAGATGGTCGCCCTCCGGCTCCTTCCCGGGGCGAGCGGCGAGTGGGTCGAGCGCCGCCAGGCCGATCTGGCCCAGCTGCGGGTGCGGGCCCTCGAGCTGCTGGCCGCCTCGGCCACCGCCACGGGCGACCATGCCGCCGCGGTGGCTGCGGCCGAGGAGGCCGTCGCCCTCGCCCCGCTTCGCGAGTCCGCCCACCAGCGCCTCATGGCGGCCCACGCCCGGGCCGGCAACCGGGCCGCCGGCCTGAAGGCGTACCAGCGCTGCCGGGCAACGCTGGCGGAGGAGCTGGGCGTCAGCCCGTCGTCGGAGACGGAGGCCCTCTACCTCTCTCTTCTGGGCGACGAACCGGCCGCCGGCCCGGCCACGCGGGCCACCACCAACCTGCCTGCCGACCGGACGACGTTCGTGGGCCGGGACGAGGCCGTCGAAGCGCTGGCCACGATGCTCGACACCACCCGCCTGCTCACCCTCACCGGCCCGGGCGGGGTAGGCAAGAGCCGGCTGGCCGTCCGGGTGGCCCGCGCTCGCGGCGACGACTTGCCCGGGGGCGCGTGGATGGTGGAGCTGGCCGGCCTGTCCGATCCCCGTCTCGTGCCCCAGCAGGTGCTGGCGGTGCTCGGGGCCCCCGAAGTCACCGGTATTCCTCCGACCGAGGCGGTCAGCCGCTTCCTCGCCGACCGCAGCCTGCTCCTCGTTCTCGACAACTGCGAGCACCTGGTGGCGGCGTGCGCCGACCTCTGCGACCGCATGCTCTCCGCCGCGCCCGGGCTGCGGGTGCTCGCCACCAGCCGCGAGCCCCTGGGCGTGGCCGGCGAGACGACGTGGACGGTCCCGCCCCTGCCCCAGCCCGACGCCTCCCGGCTCTTCAGGGACCGGGCCCGGGCCGCCGCCCCGTCGCTCGACCTCGGGCCCGCCGCCGAGGACGACGTGGCCCGCATCTGCGAGCGGGTGGACGGCATCCCGCTGGCGGTCGAGCTGGCCGCGGCCCGGGCCCGCTCCCTGTCGCTGCCGGAGATCGCCGCCCGCCTCGACGACCGCCTGCGCCTGCTGGTCGGCGGCCCCCGCACCGCGCCGGGCCGTCACCAGGCCATCCGCGCCACCATCGACTGGAGCTTCGAAGCGCTCACGGCGGCGGAACAGGACCTGTTCGCCCGCCTGTCGGTGTTCGCGGGCGGGTTCGTGATGGCGGCGGCCGAGGCGGTGGCGGGCACCGACGACGCCCTCGACGTGCTCGCCGCCCTGGTGGACAAGTCGATGGTCACCGTCGACCACCGCGGCCCCGACGCCCGCTACCGCGTGCTCGAACCCCTACGCCAGTACGCGGCCGAGCGGCTCACCGCGGCCGGGAGCGAGAACGATGCCCGGGCCCGCCACCTGGCCTGGGCGGCCGAGCTGGCGGAGTCGGCGGAGACCGGGCTGGAGGGTGGGGATCAGGCCCGCTGCCTGGCCGTCCTCGACGCCGAGCACGACAACCTGCGGGCCGCCCTGGGGTGGGCCGCGACGACGGGCGCCACCGAGCCCGGGCTGCGCCTGGCCTCCTCCCTGCTGCGGTACTGGGAGATCCGCGGCCACCTCAGTGAGGGCCGGGCGCACCTCCAGAGCCTGGCCGCACAAGGGGACGGCTCGCCCGAGCTGCGGGCCAAGGCGCTCAACGCCGCCGCCGTGCTCGCCCAGCGCCAGGGTGACCACGCCGGCGCCCGCACCCTCTACCAGGAGAGCCTGGTGATCCGACGGGCCCTCGACGACCGGGTCGGCATCGCCACCGCCCTCCACGGGCTCGCCAATCTGGCCGTGGTCGAAGACGACCTGGTGACCGCCCGATCGCTGTTCGAGGAGAACCTGGCCATCGCCCGCGAGCTCGGCCGCGACCGCATGGAGGCGGCCTCGCTCATGAACCTCGGCGTGGTGGCTCATTCCTCGTTCATGCGAGGCCACCGCGAGATCGCCGACGCCGGGGCGGAGGCGCAACGCTGGTACCGCCAGGCTCTCGACGCCTACACCCGCCTGGGCGACCGCTACGGCATGGCCCTCGCCCTGGAGAACCTGGGCGCCCTCGAACGGCTCTACACCGGCGACCACGAGGCGGCCCGCGCCCTGCACGAGCAGAGCCTCGCCATCCGCCGGGAACTGGGCGACAAGCTCGGGATCGCCGGCTCGGCCCGTTACCTCGCCGCCCTGGCCCTGATGAGCGGCCGCATCGGCACCGCCCGCCAGCTCAACGAGGAGCGTCTTCGCCTCGAGCGGGAGGTGGGGAACCTGGCGGCCGTGGCCGAGGTGCTGGCCGACCTCGCCTTCATCGCCCTGGGCGACAGCGACCTCGACGCCGCCCGGAGCATGCTGGACGAGGCCGTGGCCATCGTCGACAAGGTGGGTCGCCAGGGGTGGTCGGCCAGCCTTCTGAGCGCCCTGGGCGACATCGCCCGCCGCCAGGGCGATCTGGCCCTGGCCCGGTCCGCCCTCGACGACGCCCTGGCCGTGGCGCGCCAGCACGGCAACGCCCACGGCGAAGCCTGGGCCGTCGCTTCCGCCGCCCGGCTCGCCCGCACCGCCGGAGACATGGCCGGGGCCACGGCGCTGGCCGGCGAAGCGCTGGCCCTGGCCGAGGCGGGCGACATGGCCGGAGTCGAGGTGGGAGCGATCGAGGCGTTGGCGGGCTCGTCGGCCGCGGCCGGGGACCTCCGCCGGGCGGTGCGCCTCTACGCCGCCGCCGATGCCCTCCGGGGCCGGTGGCCCCAGCCGCCCGACCCCGAACGCTCGGCCGATCTGGCCGCCGCCCGGTCCGCCCTCGGTTCCGACTTCGACACCGCCTGGGACGAGGGCGCGTCGCTTTCGGGCGACGAGCGCCGTCAGCTGGCCCGGGAGGCGTTCGCGGGCTGATCCCACACGTTGCGCGGTCGTTGCGGCCTCGTTCGCGCCCATCCGTACGGTCCCCCCATCGAAGGAGGTGGTCGCGGTGGGCGACAACAGGATCCGTACGACGATGGCGGCGGCAGCGGTGGCGGCGGCGGTGGCGTTGGCCGGGTGCGGAGGCGGCGGGAGCGGGACGGGGCAGATGGTGACGGCCGGCGACAGCGGAGGAACCGAGTTCGACCGGCTGGCCGCGGCCGTCGAGGGGGCCAAGGTGCCTCTCTGCCAGCCCGAGGAGCACGAGGGCTTCATCCCGCTGCCCGCGCCGGCCGCGCCCGCGGCCCGGGAGTTCAGCTACTTCCGCTACGTCGAGGGCCGCATCTACGAGTTCGGCCCGTGCCAGCTCCCGCCCGGCGCCCGCAACGAGCTTCGGGCCTACCGCTACGACGACACCGCCACCCGCGACCAGGCCCTCACCGACGTGAGCCGGCGCAACACCCGCCCCACGTCGACTTTCGCCTTCGAGGACCACTACGCGGTGGAGATCTGGAGCCCCGAGCCGTCCATGGACAGCCCCGCCGGCCAGGCCGCGGCCCAGGTCCACTCGGCCATGAGCCGGGTCCCCCAGGCCCGCCACCACGACGTCCCCACCGCCGCCTCGGTCAGCTGCCCGCCGGCGGGGCCGGCGACGCCGGCCGGGCCTGGGGCGGACGGTGCCACCGCGGTCTCCATCCCCGCCTTCCTGTTCTGCCCGGCCGACCTGACCGTCGCCACCGGAACCGAGGTGCGGTGGACGAACTCGGACGTCGCCCCCCACACCGCTACCGCCACTGGCGCCGAAGCGGCCTTCGACTCGGGCACGCTCGCCACGGGGCAGAGCTTCGCCTTCCGTTTCGATCGGCCGGGCGCCTACGAGTACTTCTGCCGCCTCCACCCCAACATGCGGGGCACCATCACCGTCACGTGAGGGCCGGCCTCAGGCCGAGTTGCGCACGTGGGCGGGAACGGGGCCGGAGACCAGGCCCCGGTTCCGCCGCCAGCTCAAGAGGTGGAGGGCCACGGCCACCATCACCGCCGCGATCCCGACGTAGCCCAGCTCGGTGCGACCGGCGATGCCCGCCTGCGGCCTCTCCTGCCACGAGTACGGGCGGGGCGCGTCGACGTCCGGCTCACCCACCACCGACACGGAGGCGCTCCCCGCCCGCACGCCGAAGCGCAGGGCCTGGATCGCCCCGCCCGCCAGCTCGGCCCGGGCCGCGTCCCGGGCCACGATCCCGTCGCGCACGCCCGAGATCTGCGTCCCCTCCACCCGCACGGCGCCACTGAGGAGATCGATGCCGGTGCGGCCGCCCTCGACCCGTTCGCCGTGCACCGCCGCCTCGGGCATGTCGAGCGAGACGGCCACGCCCGTCGTCCCCCGGTGGGTGTTGTCCCGCAGCGTCACCGCGTTGGCCCCGTCGTAAGCCTGGATGCCCGTGCCGTTCCCCTCCAGCACGTTGCCCTCGACGAGGATGCGTTCGCTGCCCGCCCCGTTCACGCGGATGCCGACCTCGTGGCCCCGCACCGTGTTTCCGGCGATCCGGACGTCCCCGGAGCCGATCAGGACGATCCCGTCGTGGGCGTTGTCCTCGACGAGATTGCCCTCGACCACGTTGGAGCTGCTGTCCTGGTGCAGGACGATCCCGTTGTGGCCGTTGTGGTGCGACCGGTTGTTGCGCAACACGCTGGCCGTCACGGTGTCGGAGAACACGAATCCGTGGGTGCCGTTGCCGAACGCCTCGTTGTCCTCGATCACCAGGTTGTGGGTGTGGTCGTGAGGGTCGAGCCCGTAGCGGACGTTGTCGCGGAACACGTTGCCGCGGAACTCGACGGCATCGGCCTCGAACAGGTAGGCGCCGAAGAAGTTCCGGGCGAATGTCGAGTCGACCACCGTGCCCGTCGCCCCCGACCGCCACGCCACCCCGTACGCCTCGGACCGGTCGGACCCGAGGTTCTCGAAGCGGGAGCGGGCGGCGTCGAGGCGGGACCCGTCCCGGTACAGGACGAACGGGCGCCCGTCGTCGAGATTGCCGTCGGGGCCGCCCGCGCCCGTGTCCCACGACGTGACCGTCACGCCCTCGAAGCGGACCGTCGACTGGAGCCCGCCCAGGAACACGTGGGGACGGGTGGTCAGGCGCAGCTCCTTCACCGCCGGCTCACCCACCACCATCGTCGACCCCCGCTGCACGACGGCCGTGTCCACCACGAAAACGCCGGGCTCGACCTCCCCCACCCAGGAAGGATCGGCGACGGCGGCCACCACCTCCTCGAACCGCCTCTCCTCCGCGAGCGGTAGGGGGACGGTGCGGACGACCTGGCCCGCCTCGTGGAGCAGGACCCGGGCGGGCTCCACGATGACGGCGCGGTAGTCGGCCGGGAACGGGCAGGGCGCGAGCAGCACGCGCCACGGGATGTAGGGCTGGCGGACCCGGGAGGCGTCGCTGCCCTGGTAGGGATGGAAGACGGTGTCGCCCAGCTCGTCGGGGCGGTAACAGTCGGGCGCCCACGCCGGCCCGGCGCCCATCAACCCGAGCCCGGCGGCCACGGCCAGCGAGGCGAGCAGCGCGGCCGGGAGCCGGCGCAGCTTGGTCACGCCGCCCCTTCGCCCACCACGTGGGTGGGACCGGTCTGGGTGCGGGTCAGCTTGCCGCCGATGACGGCCACGTCGCGGGTGAGCCAGCGCTGCCGCCGGATGGTGGCCAGGGCGTAGATCTTCACCATCGCCATGACGAACGACATGACGATGAACACGGGCATGAGCAGGAGGTGGCGGGGCTGGCGCTGGAGGTGGGGCAGCAGCTTTGCCGACCGGCTGACCATCCACCATGCCGCCAGAACGGCGCAGAACGCCCAGTGCCCGCGAGACACGGCCAGGCCCATGTAGACGGGCGAGACGAGCAGGGTGAAGCTGCTGGCCGCCTTGTCGAGCATGCAGAAGGCGAGGAAGCGGTGGCGGCGCAGGACCCAGCCCTGGCCCAGCGAGCGCAGGTCGCTGCGCCACGTGTTGCGGGACCAGCGGATCCGCTGGCGGAGGAACTGTCGGGGCTTGTCGGGAAACGTCGACCACACCCGGGCGCTGCGCTGGAGGCAGGTCCGCATCCCCCGGCGGAGCACCAGCATCGTGAGCCTCTTGTCCTCCCCCGAGTTGCAGGGGACGCCCAGGAAGCGCTCGTTCATGAAGTCGTCGCTCACGGCCAGCAGGACCTCGCGCCGGTACACCGCCGTCCGCCCGGACAGGCACGACACCGCCTCCCCGGCCATCGTCTGGGCCGCCAGCTCGTCGAAGTAGCGGTAGTCGAGGTACATGTCGGCCAGCGACTGCCACACACTCGACGGGTTGTAGACGTTCTGGCGCGTACCCACGCCTCCCACACCGGGGTCGGCGAACGGCTCGCACACCCGCTCGGCCACGTCTCCGGCCCACACCGTGTCGGAGTCGACGAGGGCCACGAGAGGCGTCGAGGCCGCCTCCCATCCCTTCCGCAGGGCGTCCCGCTTGCCGGGAACGTCGGTCACGATGACGGTGACGTCCTCCTCCTTGGCCACCCGCACGGCCGCCTTGTCGGTCACGTCGATGACGGCGATGACTTCCTGCACGTCGTTGGCGAGCCACGACCGGATGGCGGCCCGGAAGATGTCGGGGTCCTCCTGGTAGACCGGCGTGACCACCGTGATCGGTTCGCGGTACGACGTGCGGTATGGGCGGTAGAGGGCGGCCGGCACGCGCCGGATGAGCCAGCTGATCCAGCGGACCAGGCCCAGGACCCCCAGGGGTACGTAGGCGGCGAAGTCCACGTCAGACCAGGTCGGCCGTGGCCGCCGGCGGCCGGCCCGTCCCCGCCGCCGCCGACTCCGGCTGCGACCGGTCGAGCATCTCCTGGTTGATCTCCTGGACACCACTCAGCACGGGCATGTCGATGCCCAGGTCGCGGGCGAAGCCCAGGAAGCCGCGCACGTCCTTGGGCAGGCACGACCCGGAGAACGGGGCCCCGCCGCGTATCCCGTAGAGGGGGTTGAAGGAGCCCTCGGCCGAGCGGGCCACGGTCTCGGCCACACCGTCGCACTCGATGCCCAGGGCGGTGGCCACCCGCCACATCTCGTTCCAGAAGCTGATCTTGGCCGCATTGAACAGGTTGTGGGCGCACTTGGCCAGCTCCGCCTCGGCCGGGTCGAAGAAGCCTTGGAACTCGCCTCCCAGGGGCCGGTAGAGGTTGCGCAGAGCGTCGACGGTGCCGGGGGAGCGGGCGCCCACGACGGTGATCCACGGGTGGAGGAAGTCCTGGAGGGCGGTGCGGGCCCGCAGGAACTCGGGATTGGAGGCCAGGGCGAAGTCGCTGCCCACCGTCCGCCCCGAAACCTCCTGGAGAAGGGGGAGGACCACGCCCTCGCATGTCCCCGGCGGAACGGTGGAGCGGACGACGACCGTGTGGCACTCGGTGGCGTCGCGCAGGGCCTCGCCCACGGCGACCGTGCCTGCCCGCAGGGCGGTCAGGTCGTAGTGGCCCTCGGGCCGGGCCGGAGTGGGGAGCGTGAGGAAGACGTAGGCGGCCGGGCCCCGCAGGTCGATCTCGAAGGAGGCCTTGGCGCCGCGCTGGCGGAGGGCCGAGACCACGGACTCGTCGACGTCGCAGTACTCGACGTCGTGTTCGAGCTCCGCCATGCCCGCTCCGGTGGCGCGCCCGACCACACCTGCTCCAAGTACTACCGCCCGAGCCATCCCAGCCTCCCCTTCGCCGCTCCTGGCCCCGCCGTCTCGAGGGCTGGCAAAGGATAGGGGACGGCCCGGACACCCCGAAACGCGCCATAGCGTTCCGGGCGTGAGGAGGCGACCGCCGCGGCTGCTGCTCGACGTGTCGCCCCTGCGGGAGTCCCGCGACTACCGCTTCCTCTTCTCGGGCCAGGCCGTCGGCTACCTGGGCAGCCAGCTCACGGTGGTGGCCGTGCCCTTTCAGGTCTACCTGCTGACCGAGTCGTCGCTGGCGGTGGGGATGGTCGGCCTCGTGTCGCTCGCCCCCCTCATCGTGCTGTCCCTCATCGGCGGATCGGTGGCGGACGCCGTCGACCGCCGCAAGCTGCTCGTCGGCACGCAGACGGCCCTCACCCTCATCAGCGCCGCCCTGGCCCTAAACGCCTCCGCCGGCGAGGGGGCCAGCCTCGCCGCCATCTACGTGTGTGCCGCCCTCAACGCCGGCTTCAGCGGCATCGACCTCCCCACCCGCAACGCCATCCTGCCCAACCTCGTCCCGAGGACTCAGTTCACCGCCGCCGCCTCCCTCGGCCAGGTGCTCATCCAGGTCGGGCAGGTGGCGGGGCCGGCCCTGGCCGGGCTCATCCTCAGCCGCTGGGGCCTGGCCGTGGCGTACTGGCTGGACGCGGCCACATCGGTCATGGCCATCCTGCTCACCCTCGCCATTCGCCCGCAGCCGCCCCACGGGGGCGGCACCAAGGCGGGCCTGACGTCGATCAAGGAAGGGCTGGCCTACCTCAGAGGTCGCCGGCTGATCCTCAGCACGTTCGTCGTGGACATCAACGCCATGGTCTTCGGCATGCCCCGGGCCCTCTTCCCGGCTCTGGCCACCGGCCTCTACGGCGGCGGCCCGGGCACGCTGGGACTGCTCTACGCCGCCCCTGGTGCGGGCGCGCTCCTCGGCGCCGTGTTCACCGGCTGGGTCGGGTCCGTCCGCCGCCAGGGATGGGCGGTGATCGTGGCCGTGATCGCATGGGGCGCAGCCATCGCCGCCTTCGGACTGGTCTCGTGGCTGCCCCTCGGCCTGCTCCTGCTGGCCGCCGCCGGAGCGGCCGACGTGGTGTCCGCCGTCTTCCGCAGCACGATTCTGCAGCTCTCCGTGCCCGACGCCCTGCGGGGCCGCCTCTCCTCGGTCCACATCGCCGTCGTCACCGGTGGGCCGAGGCTCGGCGACGCCGAGGCGGGGGTGGTGGCGGCTCTCACCACGGCGCGCTTCTCGGTCGTATCGGGCGGGCTGGCCTGCATCGTCGGAGCGCTGGTGGTCGCCAAGGCCTTTCCCGAGCTGGCCCGTTACGACGCGGAGGAGGAAGGCGGCCCCGAGGCGCCCCGATATGATCGGCCCGGGAGCCCGACCACGGCAATGGGGCAAGGGGAGGCTCCGAGCCCTGATCTCCGCCCAGTGAGAGAGGACCCCATTGGCTGAACCGACCGCCAAGACCGGCCCGAACCGCACGGTCGCCGACGTCATGACCACCGACGTGCTGACTGCCTCGCCGTCGGACACAGTGGCCAAGACCTGCGCCCGCATGCTCGAACGCTCGGGCGGCAAGGTGGGCTCGGCCATCGTGACGGAGGGCGACCGGGCCCTCGGGATCTTCACCGAGCGGGACCTGGTCAGGGCCGCCGCCGCCGGCGCCGACCTCGACACCGCCCGGGTGTCGGATTGGATGTCCAGCGACCCCGACACGGTGCCGCCCGACATGGAGCTGAGCGCCGCCTACGTGAGCCTCAGCGAGCACGGCTACCGCCACTTCCCGGTGGTCGAGGACGGCCGCCTGGCCGGTGTCATCTCCATGCGGGACATGCTGCGCATCGCCTTCGTCCGCCCCGTCGAGCACCCCAGCCTCATCGAAGCGCCCAAGGGCCTGGAGGGCGTGGTGGTGGCCGAGACGGCGGTGGGCGACGTCCGCGGCCAGGAGGGCTTCTACCACTACCGCCAGTACAACGCGACCGAGCTGGCCGAGAAGCGCTCGCTGGAAGACGTCTGGCACCTCCTCTACCAGGGCCACCTGCCGGACGCAGCGGAGCGCGAATCCTTCGCCGAGGAAATCCGGTCGTTGCGCGACATCCCGCCGTCGGTCAAGGACCTGCTGCCGGC
>DASUXN010000270.1:0-10464 GCA_036377875.1 Acidimicrobiales bacterium | reverse complement strand
GGTCGCCATCGTCACGTCGCTCATGGCCCCGCCGTTGCTGCGGTGGACGCTCAGCCACGTGGAGATGGGCGACGAGGAGCGGGAGCGCCTGGAGGCCGAGGAGCGGCAGAAGGAGAGCTTCGTCGGCAACCTCAAGCGGGTCCTGCTGCCCACGGGCGACGAGAGGGCGGCTGCGCCGGCCGCTCAGCTCGTGCGGCTCATGGTCGGCGACGAGGACATCGAGGTGACCAACCTCTCGCTGCGGCCCGAGCAGGCCGACGCCCATCGGTCGGAGGTGGAACAGACCGAGAAGGTCGTCAACTCGCTCGACGACGCACGCCGCGTGGTCCGCAACCCCGACGGCGACCGGGCCTCGGTCATCCTCACCGAGGCCGGGAAGGGCTACGACCTGCTGGTCATGGGTTCACGGGGCCGCAACGAGGCGGGCGACAGCCGGCTGTTCGGGGACTCGGTCGAGGACGTCATCCAGCAGTCGCCCTGTCCCCTCCTCGTGGTCACCTCGCCCGACGGCGACGACGGCTCCCACATGGACGATCTGCGGAGAATCCTCGTGCCCGTCGCCGGCTCCCCGCGTGATCGCCACGCCGCCGAAGTGGGCTTCTCCCTCGCCCGCCACGCGGGCGCCACCGTCGAGCTGCTGCACGTGGTCAGCGAGGCCCAGCACTCCCTGCGGGTGGGATCGGACGAGGCCATCGCCCATGCCGTCGAACTGGGTGAGCACCTGGTGGGCGACCTGGCCGACCTCGGCCGCTCCCTCGACGCCGAGGTGGAGACCGACGTGATCGTGTCGGATCATCCCGAGCAGGCGATCGTCGAACGGGCCAAGGAACGTGGCACCGACCTCATCATCGTCTCCAGCAACCGCCGTGCCGTCACTCAGCGGGCCTTCTTCGGCCACCGCGTCGACCACATCCTCGGCGACGCGCCCTGCCCGGTCGTCGTGGTCAGCGCCGACCCCTCGCCTGCCCGCCACCGGGTGGGCGTCTAGGTCCGGACCGTCAGCAGCCCCTGTTCGAGAACGAGGTCGGTGGCGAGGGTCGTGTAGCCCCGGTCGTCGAAAAGGACGACGACCTTGCCGTCCTCCGCGCCGGTGACCGTCCCTTCGCCCAGGAGATCGTGGACGACACGGGTGCCCACGGTGAAGGGCGCCTCGGTTGCGGCCGCCGCGCCGGTCTCGCAGTTGTCGCAGGCGCCGCAGGGCGGCTCGTACGGTTCGCCGAAGTATCCGAGCAGGACATGGCGGCGGCACGACCTCGTCTCTGCGTACGAGCGGACCATGTCCACGCGGGACCGGTCGAGGCGGCGGCGGGCAGTGGCTGCGGCGGCGGCCGCCTTTGCGGCCGCCTGCGGGTCGACGGCCCCCGTCGCACGCACCGGGTCGCCGCCGGGACCCACGGCCAGCGCTCCCTCCCTCGCCAGCCAGCCGACTGCGGCCGCGACCCGTCCCGGCCGCAAACCGGCCGTTTCGGCGAGGGCTTCGATCGCGACCTCGCCTCCCTCGGCCGCCGCCACCATCCGGGCCACCCGTTCCAGCTCGGGGCGGTCCAGCCGGGGCCCGGTGGCAAAGAAGCGACGGACACCGAGGTCCTCCGCCCGCCAGAACAGCACCGCCTCGGCGGGGTCGCCGTCGCGTCCGGCCCGGCCGACCTCCTGGTAGTAGGCGTCGAGCGACTCCGGGGGCTCGGCGTGGAACACGAAGCGCACGTCCGCCTTGTCGATGCCCAGCCCGAAGGCGTTGGTGGCGGCGATCACCTCCAGTTCACCGGCCATGAACCGGTCCTGCACCTCGGTCCTCCGCCCGGCCGCCAGCCCGCCGTGGTACGCCCCGGCCCGCATCCCGCGTTGGGCCAGAGCCTCTCCGAGGGCCTCCGCCCGGGCCCGGGTGGCGGTGTAGACGATGCCCGGCTTGGCCGCCGCCTCGACGGCGTCGAGCACGGCGTCGTCTCGCTGGCGGAAATCCGAGTGGCGCGCCACGGACAGGGAGATGTTGGGCCGGTCGAATCCCTTGACGATGACGAGCGGGTCGTCCAGGCCGAGGCGGTTCACGATCTCCTCCCGGACCGGCGGGGCGGCGGTGGCGGTGAGAGCCAGCACCCGGGGATGGCCGAGATCGGCCAGAACGGGGGCGAGGTGGAGGTACGACGGCCGGAAGTCGTGCCCCCAGGCGCTGATGCAGTGGGCCTCGTCCACCACGAACAGCGACGGCGGGTTGGCGCGAAGGGCGTCCATGGTGTCGGCGTTGCCGAACTGCTCGGGAGCGAGGAACAGGAACTCGACCTCGCCCGCTCCCACTCCCTCGAGGGCGGTTCGGCGGGCTCCCGCGCTCAGGGTGGAGTTGGCCACCACCGCGCCGCCCGAGCCGTCGCCGACGATGGTCGCCACCTGGTCCTGCTGGAGAGCGATGAGGGGCGACACGACCACGGTCGGGCCGTCCACCAGCAGGCCCGCCACCTGGTAGATCGCAGACTTGCCGAAGCCGGTGGGCATGACCGCCACCACGTCGCGCCCCTCGGCCAGGGCGGCGATCGCCTCCTGCTGGCCCTCCCGCAGCTTGCGGTAGCCGAACCCCTGGCGCGCCGCAGCGCGGATGTCCTTGACGGCGATGGCCATGTCGGAGCGGGTGTGCCCGCCGCCGGCGTGAACTAACCGCGCCTGAGAAAGACGGGGTTGCCGATCGCGGTGCGCCCGCGGTCGTCGGCCGTCTCGATGCGGCACCACTTGGCGCCGCCGTCCGCCGTGATCGGGAAGACGTGGTCGAACGGGTCAGCGTCCACCGTCACCGTTCCCACCACCTCCCCCGCCCGCACCAGCCGCAGCACCTGCCCCTCCCCCCTCCGCACGGTGACCCGCAGCTCGGCCGGCGCGCCCGGGCCCGGCCCGTCGAGCACGAGCGTGGACCCGAACGTCCCCGCCTCCTGACCGGGCGCCACCGCCTCGAGCTCGAGAACGGGGCTGTCGGCGACGCCTCGCGCCCGCACGTAAGCCCGCCCCTCCCGCAGGGCCTCGACGATCCCCGCCCGTGACAGCTCGCGTGCGCCGACGGCGGTGGCGCACGCCCCGTAGCGGTCGCCGATCTTGTCGTCCGATCCGCAGACGGCGGTGATGCGGTGGCCCTCGTTGAGAAGGCGCTCCCAGAGGTCGACGGCCGAGCCGAAGAAGGGGTTGGGCACCCGCACGCCCAGGTCGGGCAGCTGGTAGTCGCCGGGATCGACCAGGGCCTCGCCGGTCAGGATCTCGATGGTGTCGACGGCGTCCCAGTCGATGTCGTCGCCCAGCTCGAACTCGCAGCCCCGGCACAGGTTCCGGAACAGCGGCCCCGGGAAGGTCGTGGGGTGGTTGACCTGGAACAGCGCGCCCGCAGCCCGGACCTGGCGCTGGATGTCGCCGATCCGCACGTCCTCGAAGGCGTGGCGGAACTCGATGAAGCCGTCGGTCTCGCCCAGGCAGTTCACGTGGCCGGAGTAGGTGACGATCTCCCGCCCGGGCCAGACGAGCACGTCGGGGTTGGCCGCCTGCACGGCGCCGTACTCGTCCCAGTGATGGCCCACGACGTACTCGGTGATCGGGAAGAAGTCGAGGCCCGCCGCCCGGGCCAGCTCCACGAACCGCTCGGGGGTGGGGCCCTCGGGGTTCGAGTGCCAGGCGTGCATGTGGAAGTCGCCGTGGTACCAACCGGGTCCGGGCCGGGCCACATGGGTGGGATCGACCCGTCCGGTAGCGACGGGACGAGCCGGCTGCTGGGGCGGGGCCGGGTTCCGCCGGGCCCGCGCCGTCACCGTCCAGTCCGCCCCTGTCGGCCCGACGGCGGCGATGCCCAGCTCGACGTACCACACGCCGGCGCCGATGGGACCGGGACGGTAGGCCCGCGAGGCGTCGTCGGCCTGGACGAAGACGGACGTGGCCCGGCTCCCCGACCAGCCCCGGAACCCCTCGGCGTCGCGGTAGCCGTGCTCGTCCCACAGGCCGAGGTCGAGAACGGTCTGGGTCAGGGGGTTGTCGGGCGGCGCGGGCGGCAGGACCTTCCATTCGTAGTCGACCTCGAGGCGGCCGGTGCCGGGCCGGATCTCGAAGGGCAGCATCAGGCGCGTCCTCTCGTCACCGGGGAGGGCGGTGCCCTTGATGACGACGTCGGCGCCGTCGGGCTCGCACACCGGCGGGGCGCCACCGGTGCGGCGGCGGCGCAGGGCGATCAGGGTCGCCTCGGCCCACTCGCCGAGCGAGGCCAGCACCGACAGCGCCCAGCGCACGCCGGCCGGCACCTTGCGCTCCTGGTACGCCTCGGCCCGGGCGCCGGCCAGCTTCTTCGCCGCCCTCGACCGGAGCGCCATCGCCACCCGCGACTCCCGCGCTGCCATGGGCGCAGGGTAGGCCCGCAGCAGCGAAGGGAAGACATAGGGGGACGAACCAGTGGAGTGGAGGTGCACGCTCATGCCCGCCAAGGACGAACTTCCGTCGACATTGCAGCGCAGCCCCGCCAAGGCGCAGCGCACTTGGTCGAAGGCGCACGACAGCGCCGTCGAGACGTACGGCGAAGGCGAGCGAGCCCACCGCACCGCCTTCTCGGCTCTGAAGCACTCCTTCGAGACGGTCGGCGACCGTTGGGAACCGAAGGACTCAAAGGGCCCGTCCGACCCTCAGGCGGCCAAGAGCGGCACGGAGGCCCGCAAGGGCGGCAAGACCTACGGCGGCGTGGATGTCGAGGGGAACTCCCGCGACGAGCTCTACCAGAGAGCCCGGAAGCTGGGGATCAAAGGCGCCTCCCGCATGAAGAAGACGGAGCTGGCGGAGGCGATCGCCAAGAAGCAGTGACCAGCCGTTTCGCTGCCCGGAGTGCCGGGTAGCGCCAAGCGGAGACAAACCTTTCGCACGTTGAACCACAAGGAGCGGTGTTCATGCCCACAGCCACATCGAGAAGCGGCACGGCCAGGACGGCCCGACCGGCTTCCTCGGGCGCGGCCAAGACCGGCCCGAAGCGCACGTCGACCCCCAAGGCCGCAACGAAGACCGCCAGCCGCACCACCTCCGCGGCCAAGGACCAGACGAAGCGCACCGCCAGCCGGGCCACCAAGGCCGGTGGCCAGGTCGCCAACGTCGCCACCGGCCAGGGCAAGAAGGTCGCCGGCCAGGCCAAGGAGCAGGCCCGTGAGGTCGCCTCCACCGCCGCCGAGAAGGGCGGGGCGCTCGTCGAGACGGCCAAGTCCGACGCCCGCTCGCTCGTCGGGACGGTCAAGTCCCGCGCCGGCGACGTCACCGGCGAGCTGAGCGCCCAGACTCGGTCGCTGGCCGACGAGACCCGCTCGCAGATCCAGGGTCAGGTCGAGACCGGCGCCCTGCGCCTGGCCGTCGCCTTCCAGGAACTCGGCGAGGAGGCCCAGGCGCTGGCCGAGGGCCGGCCCGAGGACGCACCCCGCCTCTCCAACTACGCGTTCGGCGCCGCCGACCGTGCCTACGGGGCCGCCGACCGCCTGCACTCCCTGGCCGACGACGTGCAGGAGCGCGGCTTCTCGGGCGTCCTCGAGGACGTCCAGGGCTTCGCCCGCCGCCGCCCCGGGGCGTTCCTGCTGGGCGCCGCCGTTGTGGGCTTCGGCATCGGTCGCCTGGTCAAGGCGGGCAAGGACGACGAGGAAGAGGACAGCTACGAGCTGGCTGCTTCCAACGGCCAGCGCAACGGCCAGTCCTCGTCGGGCATGCGCACCGGCCAGATCGCGCCGCAGGCACGGGCCCTCCCCCGGGCCGGTCGATGATGTCGACGCAGGGCTGGTACCAGCCGCAGCAGTCCTACGGCCCGAACGGGTCGCCGTCGGCAACCGACCCGGTCGACGAGCGGCCGCTGGGTGAACTGTTCTCCGACTTCAGCGGCTCCCTACAGACCCTCCTCCGCAAGGAGATGGAGCTGGCCAAGGTCGAGGTGAAGGACCAGGCGTCCAAGGCGGGCAAGGCGGCCGGCATGCTGGCCGGAACCGCCGTCGCCGGCTTCGTCGCCCTGCTGCTGCTCGCCTTCGCGGCGGCGTGGGGCCTGGCCGAGACCGTGCCCACCGGCGTGGCCTTCCTGGCCGTGGGGTTGCTGTTCCTCGTCATCGCCGGGCTGTTGCTCGTCGTAGGGAAGAAGAAGCTGGCCACGGTTCGCCCCGTGCCCGAGCAGACCGTCAGAACGATCCGGGAGGACGTGGAGGTCGCCAAGACCTCGCTCACCCGCGGCGTCCAGTACTGATCAAGGAGGAAGCAAACGTGGCCACCACCGCGGACGACGTCCGCCGAGACATCGAACAAGCTCGGAACGACCTGGGCACCACCCTCGAGGCCATCGGGGACAAGGTCGCTCCCAAGAAGGTCGCAGCGCGAGCCAAGGAGAACGTCCACGAGAAGATCGAGGACGTGAAGGACAAGGTTTCCCCGGCCCGTCTCACCCGCCGACCGGTCGACGCCGTCCGGCGCAGCGTCCGGTCGGTCATGGGCAGCGCTGAATCGGCCGGCAGCAGCGTGGCCGACGCCACCGGTACGGCGGCGTCCCGGGCCAGAGGCACGGCCGGCTCCGTCGCCGCTCGCACAGGGGACAAGGCGGGGTCGGTCGCCGACTCGGTCAAGGACGCACCCGGCACGGTGAAGGACAAGGCCGAGGGCAATCCCCTCGCCGCCGGTGTCCTCGCCCTCGCCGCCGGGTTCTTCGCCGGCTCCGTCCTGCGCCCCACGGATCGGGAGCGTGATCTGGCCCGTCAGGCCCGGCAGCGGCTGGAGCCGATCAAGCAGGAGGCTCTCCAGACCGGCCGCCACGTCGCCGGGGAGCTCCAGCAGTCGGCCCGCCAGAGCCTCCAGGAGGTCGCCCAGACCGCCCAGACCGTCGTCGCCGACGTCAAGGACGAGGCCGCGTCGTCGGCCCGAGCGCTGTCCCAGGAGGCCAAGGCGGACGTGGCCGAGGTGAAGGACGACGCCGCCGGGTCGGCTCAGCAGGTCAAGGAGCAGGCCCGGCAGTCGGCCAGTGCGGTCAAGGGCACCGCTCGCGGCGAGGTCCAGCAGGTGAAGGGCACCGCCCGAGGCGCCACCCAGCAGGTACGCACCGTGGCCTCGTCCCAGGGCGGCGACACGCCCGACACGCCGGAAGAGCCGGAGGACCCATCGGGGACCGGCGATCCGACCGAGACCGAGGGCTCGCCCGACGCACCCACGCCGTCCACCGAGGACCCCATGGCGCGGGTGCGGGCCGCGGCGGCCCGAGTCCGCTAGTTAGTTCTCGACAACAAGCAGTCAGACCGTCTCGCGGGTCGCTCCCGCGAGACGGTCGCGTACGGCCCCGATGGCGTCGATCACGTCGTCGACGGGAATCCGCAGCAGGCCCGGATCGGGCTTAGCCGCGAGCGGATCGCCCCGTCGGCCGGCCCACAGGGCCTCGTGCAGGGGCCGGTCGGGCGGCGGGCCCCACAGCGACGGCGGCGTGGGGCCGAACAGCACGACCGAAGGGGTGCGGGTGGCAGTGGCGAGATGGGCCACCCCCGTGTCGCCACAGACGACGAAACCGGCCCCCGAAACCAGCCGGGCCAGGTCGAGGATGGCGGTCCTTCCCGCCAGAACCGACTCCGGCGGCAGGCCGGCGGTGGCCGCCACCGCCGACGCCAGGTCGACCTCGTCGGGGCCGCCCGTGACCACCACCTCCCGGCCCTGCTCGCGCTCGGAGCGGGCGATCTCCGCCCACCGCTCGGGCGGCCACCGCCGGGCTCCCGACGCGGCACCGGGGTGAACCACCGTGACGCCGGTGTAGGGGGCGTCGACGTCCAGGTCGAGCCGGCCGGGACGGGCGGGTATGCCGCACTCCTCCAGCAGCCGGCACCACCGCTCCACCTCGTGCTCCTCCGACCGCCACTCGGGACAGCCTGCGGCCGCCGGCACGTCGGGATGGGCGAAGGCCACGAGCCGGCGGGGCGCCAGGGCGACGAGAAGCCGCGAGCTCTCGGGCCCCCGCCCGTGCAGGTTGACGGCCACGTCCGGGGTGACCGGGGCGTCGAACGGCTCCAGGCCCCGAGCGGGCAGGACCTCGTCGACCAGGTGCGCCACCCGTACCAACGGCTCGAGAGCAGGATCGGTGGCGAGCAGGCGGTGGTGGTCGGGAAAGGCGTCGGCGACGGCCCGCAGGGCGGGTAGAGCGGTGAGGAAGTCCCCCAACCCCAGCGCCCGGAGCACCAGGACGGTGCCTACGGCCAGGACGGCTCCATGGAGGGGGTGACGATCAGCTCGCGGACCTCGCAGCCGGGAGGCTGGCGGAGGGCGAACAGCACGGTGGCGGCTACGTCCTCGGGGCGGTTGAGCTTGGCGTCGGCAGGCGGCTTGTAGCGGTCTTGGCGGGCGTCGAAGAAGGCGGTGTGCATTCCGCCGGGGACGAGCAAGGTGACGCCGACCCGTCCCGCCGTCTCGACGGCCAGGGCCCGGGTGAACCCGACCACACCGAACTTGGACGCGCAGTAGGCGGTGGCGTCGCTCAGGGCCCGTAGCCCGAGGGTGGAGGCCACCGTGACGACCTTGCCGCCGGCCTGGGTGGCCCGGGCGTCGTGACTGGCGGCCAGGGCGGGGAGGGCGGCCCGCACCACCGCCGCCGTGCCCAGCAGGTTGACCATCACCACCCGCTCCCAGTCCTCCGCGGGAACCTCCTCCAGCACGCCGCAGGCGTCGGTGCCGGCGGCGGTCACCACCGCATCCAGCCCGCCCAAGCGCTCAACGACGCGCCGGACGGCCGCCTCAGCGGCCCGACCGTCGGCGAGGTCGACGAGCTCGTGGTCGACGTCGGGGTGCGGAGGGGTGACCCGGTCGAGGACGACGGGCCGGCCGCCGGCGGCAGCCACCGTCTCGACGACGGCCGCCCCCAGCCCCGACGACCCGCCCGTCACCAGCACTGTTCCCAGCTCAAGCGTCATGCGAACCAACCTCCTGGAGCAGCCGGGTGGTGGAGCGCCCGGCCAGATAGGGAAGGACGGCGACCTGGCCGCCCCACCGGGCGAGCGTCTCTGCCTCGGGCAGGTCGGCGCCGGCGTAGTCGCCACCCTTGACGAAAACGTCCGGGCGCAGCCGGTCGAGGATGGCGGCGGGCGTGCTCTCGTCGAACACCGCCACGGCATCCACGCACGACAGGGCCAGAAGCACGGCAGCCCGGTCGCCCTGCGGCGAGCGGGGGCGACCCGGGCCCTTCAGGCGCCGCACCGAATCGTCGGAGTTGAGGCACACGACCAGGCAGTCGCCCAAGGCCCGGGCCCCTTCCAGCAGGGCCACGTGGCCGGCGTGGACGATGTCGAAGCAGCCACCGGTGGCCACGATCGTGCCGCCCCGGGCCCGAACCGCGGCGATCACGTCCTCGGCCCGGGCGGCGGGAACGGTGCGCGACGGCGCCGAGTCGGGTGCGGGGTCCCGATCGGTGCCGAGGCGGACCGCTCCCGCTCCCCCGGCGGACACGAACCGGCTGGCCGCCTCGACGGCGGCAACCACCGCCTCCGAGACCACCGCCCCTCCGGCCAATGCAGCCATCGCCGTGGCCGCGAACCGGTCACCTGCCCCGCACGGATCGCCACCCTCGACGGGTGGAGCGGGTACGACCAGCGGGGCGCCCGGGCCCTCGACGACGAGAGCACCTCGGGGGCCGAGGGTGACCGCCACCGCGGCCGCCTTCCATCGGTCGCGCAGCGCCCCGGCCCGCGCCGCCTGGGCGGCGAGCGACGTCCCGGCCGGGACGAGCGCGAACCCCTCCGCTTCGGCCCGGTTGGGCGTCACCAGCCGGCACCCCTCCACCGGCGGGGCACCGCGAGGATGGGGGTCCCATACGAGCGGGGTGCGGGGATCGACGCCACTCAGCGCCAATCGCACCGAGGCCTCCGCCGCCACCCCCCGCCCGTAGTCGGACACGAGCACGGCGCCCGCAGAGCGGACGATGGCTACCCCTTCAGCCGTCAGCGGGCCGACCTCGGCGAGAGGGTCGCAGTTGCGATCCAGCCGTAGCAGGCTGCTCCCGGCGGCCCGAATGCGCACCTTCTCCGGCGTAGGGCCGGCCAGGCCCAGGTCGACGACGGTGACCCCCGCCGCGTCGAGCAACCGGGCCACCTCGGCACCGGCCTCGCCGTCGCCCAGGGCGGTGACGAGCACCACGTGCCGAGCGCCGTGGCCCTCCACCGCAGCCAGCACCGCGGCCAGGCCGGCGCCGCCGGGACGGGCGCGCGAGGACTTCTCCTCCACCACCGGCACGGGCGCGTCGGGCGCCAGCCGGTCGGCCCGGCCGTCCACGTCGCGGTCCAACAGGGTGTCTCCCACCACGACGAGAGGACCGGGCCTCACCGGCTGGCTCCGTCGGCCGAGACCAGGCTGCGCTGGAGCAGCGTGTCGAAGCGGGCGCACAGCAGGTGGACGGCCACGAGATGGGCCTCCTGCACGGTGGCGGTGGTGGGGGCCGGCACGCACAGGGCGTCGTCGCAGGCCGCGGCCAGCGGGTTGGGG